>DAOVSY010000058.1 GCA_030633365.1 Spirochaetaceae bacterium
AACAGTGAAAGGAAAACTATCTGCTATTGCAAGTTGTAATGCTCTCTGCCAACCTGTTCCATCGTAATCACGTACAGGTGTCAACGATCCCTCAGGGCCTTTACTTACAACAATACTAATATCTGTAAGAATAGTAATTTCGGTACCTGCCAGAGGCTTTTGTTCAAGAACTGTTCCAGGAGGAGAATCATTATAGATATAGATATATGGCTTATTTAATTTTAAAAGAGGTCCATAACTTGTCACAAGACTTTTTAAATGATTTTCAAGTTCAATTAAACCCCAGCCGGTATAATCTTCCAAAATTTCTACTGAAGCACCCTTACTTACCTTAAGGAGAACTCTTGTACCTGCTTTAACCAGAGTCCCCTGTTTTGGATCCTGTCCTAAAACAGTTCCCTTATCTGCCATATTGTTGGAATAACGCTGCTGAACTTCTGCATAAAGAGCTCTGTCCTGAAGGTCAATAATTGCATTTGCCAGCTCCAGGCCTTTCATATCCGGAACCATAGTTAATTCTTTACTCTCTATAGTAACAAGAAAAGTAATTAAAGCTATTACAAGCATCAATGCAATGGATCCAAGAGCAGAGTAAATTATAATATTTAGAAACTTTTTCTCAGGATCTGTAGATTCTGCTCTCTTTTTAAATCCCTTAAAGAACTTACTCATTATTTCCCTCCAAGAACACAACCTGTAAAACTCTGCATTCCATTTAAAAATGATTTCCAATCATTAGCTTTCCTGGATTGAAGCTGTAAAAAGCTAACTGCAAGAATACCTTCGCCTGTTTGTATCAAAATTCCGTCGCTTTTGTCAAATCCGAGAACAGTTCCAGGGTCTCCGGATAAATCAGTTTCCTTAACAAAAACAGTACTTTTTAGAATCATTAATTTTTTATCTATAAACTGAGTATAAGATTTTGGCCATGGAGTATATGCCCTTACTTTCCGATCAATCTTATCCACACTTTCATTCCAGTTTATTTCCCCATCTTCCTTAACCAACTTAGTACAATACGATGAAGAACTATTATCCTGTTCAGTTTCAATTACTTTTCCTGCTTCAATGCTTTGTAAAGTTTTATTGAGCAGATCAGCTCCTTCTGTTGATACAAAAGTGCTAAGGCTTTCGGTACTTTCCTTTCCATTAAGCTCAATAATCTGCTGATTGAGTATTGCACCTGTATCCATTTCCAAATTAATTCGCTGAATACTTATTCCTGTTTCAGTATCACCATTAATAATTGCAGTTAAAACAGGAGAACTTCCTCTGTAACGGGGAAGAAGAGAAGGATGAACATTAACACCGCCTAGAGGAAAGATAGAAAGAAACTTTGGGCCAAATATTTTACCATACGCAAAAACAACTAAAAGATCAGGTTTTAATGCAGAAATCTGATTTCTGGCTTCACTTCCCAAAGTTTCGGGCTGTATTATATTAAGATCAAGCTCAAGAGCCTTTGTTTTAACAGGGTTAAACTTTATCTTTTGACCACGGCCGGTTACCTTGTCCGGATTAGTTAAAACAGCCACAATATTAAATTTCGATGCTGCTTTTTCAAGTGATGGTACCGCAATTTCAGGCGATCCGGCAAAAACTATTCTCATTAGCTTATTTTGCTCTGACGTTTTTCGTAAAGAGAAACAACTCTTTGTCTTTTCTTCTCAGAAAGATGATCAATAAAAAGAACACCCTTTAAATGATCCATCTCGTGCTGTATAACTCTCGCAAGGATTCCTTCTGCATCCATTTTAAATGGTCTGCCTTCCAGATTCCAGGCCTGTAAAGTAATTGCATTCGGACGTAAAACATCACTGTAAACTCCAGGAATACTTAAACAGCCCTCTTCATATGGAGATATCTCCTGGGAAGTACCTATAATATCAGGGTTAATAAAAATTCTTGGTTCATCATCCGGAACATGGCATACAAAAATTCTTTTCTCCACCCCTACCTGTGGTCCAGCCAACCCTATTCCGTCATTTGCATGCATAGAATCAATCATTGCTACTGCAAGATCTTCGAGTTTTTTATCAAATACAGCAATGGTTGCACATTTTTTTCTTAATACATCATTGCCTAGTGTTAGTATATTTAGCATTCACATATATTACATAAAATTTTAAAAATCGGCAAGGTGTACTACTTCCCTCTTGTATGGTACAGGCATGCCTGTACCCTACAAAAGGGACACCGGATCTACGTCTATTTCCATGTAGACTTTTGAATTTGTGGCTATTTTTTTTAGATGATTTATGGCTTCATGGGCTGCATTGAAATTATTTGTTCGTATTAGAATTTGGTAGCGATAATTTCTTGAAATTTTCTTTATGGGGCATTCTGCAGGTCCTAAAATTTCTACCTGATCCAGATTCCACCCTTCAAGAGAATTAAAAACCTTTTCAGAATATTGCAGGACATCATTTTCCTTTTTACCCCTGAAGACCAGCCTGAATAACCTTGAAAAAGGGGGAAAACCAAGGGCTTTTCGTTTTTCTATCTCATCCTTATAGTATGCTTCCTGTTTGTTTTCAGCGGCCATGCGAATTGCATTATTATTTGGATCATAAGTTTGAATAAGTACCAGACCATCAGGAGTGTAACGCCCGGCTCTGCCAGACACCTGGGTTATAAGAGAGAAAGTTCTCTCCCCTGCTCTAAAATCCGGAAGATGGAGACCACTGTCTGCCAATACAATACCCACTAGTCTGACTCCCGGGAAATTTAATCCTTTTGCAACCATTTGGGTACCAAGAAGAATATCTATTTTACGGTTCTTAAAGTCCTCAAGGGTTTGAGCCAAAGAACCTTTCTTTTTAACAGAGTCAGAATCTATTCGTGATATTGTTAAATTAGGGAAAAATTTTTTAACTTCATCTTCTATCATCTCGGTTCCAAAACCGGAATAACCAACATCCAGAGAATTACATGAGGGGCAAACAGACACAGGTAAATGTACAGATCCACAATAATGACATATCATTCTATTAGTATTTTTATGATATGTCATAGAGACTGAACAGTGCTTGCATTCCATATCCCAACCACAGGATTTACAATGGAAAAAATAGGAAAACCCTCTACGATTGAGAAAAAGTATAGTTTGCTTTCCCTTGTTATGGGTAATTTTCATCTCATTTATTAACTCTTTTGAAAGAGGACCATTAGAACCCTTCATATCAATTATTCGATTTTCAGGAACAGCACCTCCGGAAAGTCTTTTGGTAAGATTCAACCGTTTTATTTTTCCTTCTTCCATTAACTGATAAGCTTCAACAGAGGGAGTTGCACTTCCCATAACAAGTCTTGCGGTCGCAAGGGAAGCTCTTTTCATTGCTACCTGTCTGGCATGATATCTGGGAGTAGATCCTGATTTATAGGAATTTTCATGCTCTTCATCTATAATAATCAGTCCTAATTTTACAGCAGGTGCAAATATTGCACTTCGTGCTCCTATTATTAGAACAGATTCTCCACTTTTAATTTTATGCCACTCAACTAATCTTTGAGATGGAGTTAAGGCAGAGTGCAGAATTGCTACTCTACTGTTAAACCGGTTTTTTACCTGGCTTATAAGCTGATGAGTAAGTGATATTTCAGGAACAAGATAAATAACACTCTTCCCCTCATCAATAACCTTCTCTGCAGCCTGAAGAAAAACTTCTGTTTTTCCGGATCCTGTTATTCCATAAAGATAAAGTAATTTATTTTCAGAAACAGTAATGGCATTTACAGATATAATTTGTTCATCTGATAGTTTTCTGGCAATAGAACTGACCGGGTCTTCGGAATCAAATGCAGGACTTCGACTGTCACGCCTTCCAACCGGAAGCATAGAAGAGAGCGCTTCTCCATGAGAACAAAAATACATGGAAGATATCCAAAAAGCAAGTTTAATTTCATTTTGTCCAAATAATACTTTTTTATCAATTACCCTTGTTATTGACTTAACTTCATATTTTCCAGTAGGTTTTTCTGTACTGTCAGATATAACAAAACCGGTCAGAGATCTTTTTCCAAATGAAGCAATAACCCTGTAACCTGTCAAACATTCTTCACTATCTGTTTTATAAGTAAAAGAATTATTAACAGGAGTATTAAATACTACCTGAATATATTTAGGAGCCTTAATCATTTAGAATTAGTATCATTCAGAAAATCTTTGACCCTTTTAAGATCTTCCCAAACAGGTTTCCTGTACTCATCAGGATTACGCAGAACACCACTTGGGTGATATGTAGGAATGAGCGCTGTTCCCTTGTAATTGTAGGTCTTAGATCTTAGCCTGCCTATTCCTTCACTGCTTCCAGTTAATATCTGACTTGAAATTCTTCCAACCGAAAGTATCAAATTTGGTTTAAGAAGCTTAATCTGTCTTTCAAGATAAGGAAGACATGCAGATATTTCTTCATTGAGAGGATCTCTGTTACCTGGAGGTCTACACTTAACAATATTGGCAAGAAACAGATCTTTTTCTCTGACAAGACCAATTGCATCCATCCATTTATCCATATACTGCCCTGCCTTTCCAACAAAAGGATGGCCGCTTTTATCCTCTTCAGCACCCGGGCCTTCTCCAATAATCAACAAAGAGGGTTCCCTTGAGCCACTTCCTGGTACGGTTTTTGTTCTAGTCTCACATAAACTACATTTTGTACAGATAGAAATTTCTTTTGCAATTTTATCAAGGCTATCAGTTGAAATTTCAAGATGAGAATGTTTATTTACAGTTCCTGTAGTCAGGTAGTCTGAAGATAAATTCAACACATCCCAAAAATCAGTTAATACCTTATCATTATTATTCAATTAAACACCTTCCTCGTAATATACCTTATGGAAAAATAAGCCTTTAGCAGGAGCGGTAGTACCAGCCATATTTCTGTCTTTACTTTCCAGTGCTTCTTTAAACCCTTTTGCTCCAGATTCCAATGAAGCATATTTTAATATAGTTCCAACAATAGATCTTACCATTTTCCATAAAAAAGCACTTCCTTGAATTTTAAAAACCAGGAAATTATCCTCTCTATAAAATACTGCTGAATAAATTTCTCTTACACGGGATTTACTCTGATCTCCTGCATTTGTAAAAGTTGTAAAATCATGAATCCCTTCCAGAATTTTTGCACATTCATTCAGAACCTCTATACAAGGCAAGTTTCTTACCTCAGTACAAAAATATCTGTTAAAAACAGTATACCCAACAGAGTCAGTTAAATAATACTTATAAACTCGTTTCTTTGCAGTAAAACGTGCATGGAAATTATCAGCTGTATATTCACTATTAATAATAGATATGTCTTCAGGTAGAAATGAATTAATGGCATACTTAAGTTTTTGTTCAGGGATATCCAGATCTGTATCAAAATGACAGACCTGACCATTTGCGTGAACTCCGGAATCTGTTCTTCCTGCAGCCATTACTCTTACAGAATGTTTGTGCATTCTTGTAAGGCCCTCTTCCAGAACTCCCTGTACTGTTCTTCCTTTACTTTGTATCTGCCAACCGTAAAATTTTGTTCCATCATAAGATAAAATAATCTTTATTCTACGACTACTCATCCTCTTTCCGTCTTTTAATTTCTTCACCGATAGAGGAATGAAGCTCTTTAGCTTTAATAAGCAGTGCCTCAGGCTTATTTTTAGAAGCTTTACCCATTCCAAAAATCCTGGCAACAGTAGTTCTGGCACGTTCCAAAGATTTTATTCTCTTTGCATCATCAGAATCCGGGCCATAATAGTATTCAAGTAAAGCACTTATATAAAGAACTCCATCATAACCATAGTTTTTATCAAGATCAGGGCCAAGACTGACAACTTCTGTTAAGGATTCAGTTCCACTCCCATCATACTCAACAGATAAATTATAAAAAAACCCAGCTTTCCTATAAAAAAGTTTTACAAGATAGTCATAGTTCTCATCCGGATATTTCCCATGGAGGTCCATAAACAGCCATGCAGCTCTATAAGATGCAAGTCCTTGTTTTATTACAGGGCTAAATTCATGAGGAAAATGATCATAACACATCATTGCCAGATAATACGAAACTGTTCCATCTTTAAGTTTTCTTGATTCCCTAAAATCTATATTATTAAATAATTTACCAACTATATCAAAACGCTTTTTTTTATTACTGACAACAAAGGGAATACTTTCAGCAGGAATTTCCTTAAAATCTGTTTGAAAAGCAGAATAGTAACATTCAGGACAAACTGTAACAGGATACAAAAGAGGGTTTACCTCTCCATATTTCTGGGAGGGTTCATAGAAGCGTCTTAGCTCATCTGTAAGATCTCCTGCAATAAGTCTACCCCTTCCTGTTCTTAAATCTTCTCTATGAAACTCTGCCTCACAAACTGGACATTGAATAGTTTCTTTGGAAAAATAGGAAATTGAATTTACAGCACTTGTATCCATATATCAGCCCTCAATTATTACCACGGCAACAGCGGCTTCCTCTTCATGGGAAAGAGATAGATGTACCCACTTACCTCCATGTTCCATAAATGCTTCCATAGCTGTTTCATGAAGAATTATTTCAGGTTTGCCATTATGATTATTTTTTACTTCTATATCAGTTAGTTTTAAGCCACTCAAACCAGTACCCAGAGCTTTACCAAAGGCTTCCTTGGCAGCAAATCTTGCTGCCAGTGATAGAATAGAAGAATTCCCCCTGGAATAAGAAGCTTCTATCTCATTTTTATGAAAGTAACGTGTAACTATACCATCAACATCACTCCAGTGCCTCATCCTGTTTACATTAACAAAATCTATTCCTAAACCTATTATCATAACAAGTACTCCTCTACTGACTTATTTCCATTATATTAACTTTAATTTCTTTAGGCTCATAGTTCAAGACCAAAATACCAGCAGGAACATCCGGAATTACCGGTAGATAATATTCCCCGGGCTGTAGTAATGTAGAACAATCAATTGTAAACCTAAAATCATTGGGAACATATTTTTCCAACTCGAGCATTTTACCCTGAATTTCCATGGAATAGATACCCTGGAACTCTGCAATTTTGTATTTACTATCCAGATCAATTGCAATAATATCCACACCTAATATAGATCTTTCCAAAGTTACAGGTTTTATTGATGCTGTAAACTCAACAATATCTCCACCGGAAAAAGATAAAGATAAATCAGGCTTTTTTAGTCTTACCCTTGTAGAAAAATCTTCACTCTTTGAACTTATATCAATCTCTTCAGAATAGATTTCCTGAAGACTTTCTATTTTACTTCTGCCTCCATATATTTCTACAGATGAAGGAGTAATAAAATTTTGGATTAGTTCATATCCTTTTTCCGGATAACCAATAACAGAAGGTACAACTTCTAAAGTCTTTACCATTAAAGATTCAATTACTAAATTTAATTCCCTGGGTTCAACTCTTATTTCAAGAGAACTGATATCCATAGCAAACCCTTTTTTCTTTATTTGGACTGGTTCTCTAAATTTACCTTCTTTTCCATACTCTGAAAAATCCACAGATGCCTCAATTTCATCTTCCAAAACAAGTTTAATATCTTCATTCCTGCCCCGGATAATAATTCTTACAGTTTTGGGAACATTTTCCGTTGGAATATAGTTTTCATGGATAGTTAGGGTCAATGGGACATTAAAAAACCTTTCTTCAAGAGAAGATACCCTGTAGAAAAAAAATAGTAACAAAGCAGCTGCAATTGAAATAATTTTTACAGGCCAATTATGCAGGGATCTTTCCAGATATGCTTTAAACTTCATTTCCAAGCTCCTCCAGTTCCTCTCCTTCTTCATCCTGAAAATTCAGCAGTCTGGTAAGACGTTTTGTTAGTTCCTTAGTACTAAGATCATAATAAAGATTCGCATCATAGGAGAGAGATAATGCCCCAGTTTCTTCAGAAACAACAAGTGTTACACAATCAGTATCTTCAGCTATTCCCAAAGCTGCTCTGTGTCTTGTCCCAAAACTTCTTCTAATATCGACCTGCTCACTTAAAGGAAGAAAACAACCCGCAGAAATAATTTTACCACCCTGAATTATAATAGCACCATCATGAAGGGGTGTATCATGTCCAAAAATAGTTAAAATCATACTTGATGATATTTCAGCATTAATTTTTGTTCCGGATTCAATAATATTTTTTATTCCTACCCTTCTTGGAAAAACCAACAGAGCACCGCGTTTTCTATTGGATAGAATCTCAACAGCATTTATAACAGTATCTACATGAAATGATTTAGCATTATGAGATATTCTAAACCATTCACCACGTCCAACTCTTATAAATATAGATCTTAGTTCAGGTTGGAAAACTACAGCAATAATAATTACAAGAACTGTAGCTAACCGGTTCATAATCCAAAGAATAGTATCCAGCTTCAGAATAAAAGCAGCAAGATAAAAAATACCTACAACAAAGGCACCTCTTATTAGTTGTACTGCTCTGGTCTGAACAAGAATCTTATAAACCTGATAAATAAGGAAAGAGAGTATACCTATATCCAAAAGCGGGCGAATAACTTCTGTTACAAACCATATATCATCCAGGAAATCCATAATCAGTATTATAGATTCGCTTCGACTTTATTTCAACTGATATATTTCTTTCTGATCAGGCTATCCGCTACAATTGCTCCGACATTATTAAACTGGACCACATATTTTATCGCTGGGTACAGACAAGGCATGCCTTGTCTCTCTACGGCATTTCAATCTGCGACCATATAATATCTGTTGGAATTATTCCACATAGTGTAACCAGATCCGCCTGCTTCATTTATGCCTTCAATTTGAAGGTCAAGATAACTTGTATATTCCTCGTATTCCATTTCAAGCTCTTTCCCAATTAAAAAGGCCTGTACATAGGGTCTGATCAGAGATCTGTTTTCTGTAATAATACGTGCCCTTCTGGTTCCTTCATTGTAAATGTATTTAGCTCTTTCAAGGTATTCCATATTATCCATAAAGGATCCTGGAAAATGTGAAGGATAAAACATAGGTGAAATTACATCGACATAATCTGCAAGCATCTCTATATTTTGACCAATCCAGTTTCCCATTCTGTACCATGAATTAAAACCGTAGAGATCTGTACTTATTGGAATAAATATTTTTTCACGGGCAACCCTTATAAAAGACTCCAAAGCATCTATCTTGGTCATTCCTGGTCTTTTACTTCTATACTTTGCTGTACTTAAATTTCCATCTGATGGAAAACGGATATAATCAAACTGGATTTCATCTATACCCAAACTTTGAAGTTCCTCTGCTATAGCAATATTATATCTCCAAACAAACTCAGAATAAGGGTCCACCCAAAACTCTCGCTGAATAAAAATTTCCTCTCCTGTTTCACTGTCAGTTTGCTTTATTAAATAACCCCAGGGAGCGTCTTTTTTAAAATCCCATATAGAATAAGCATTATTTGAATAATTATAAAGCATAGGATCTTTAAAAACTACAATTCTCCCAATTACATAAATACCATTTTCATGGGCTTTTTCTAAAAGTAATTCCAGATTAAGTCTATTTCTAACAGCTCCTAAGTCTCCTGGAAGTTCCAAAGAAGTATTATAAGTAATTTTACCTTCATCATCTTTCATATCAATTACCATGGAATTAAGTCCATGTTTTTTCATAAAAGCTATATGTGCATCCAGTCGATCACCAGATCCATGAAAAGAATTAACATATAATCCTGTCTTATCCATTGAATTTACAAGTCTCCCGTTATCTTCAGGAATTACTATAGATTTTTCTTTTGTTATTAAAGGGATATCAGTATTCCAAAAATTATTATTATTATCCTTATAGTAATAATAATTTTTGGTATAAACCCCAATTCCAGTTTTCTTTATATCAAAACCTTTTATGGTTAAAGAAGGAAGTATTTTTGTCTCTTTAAAGTTAGCTAATTTATTATCTAAATAGTTAGCTGTAAATACTGAACTGGAAAATCCTGTCGCAATAAAAAGTCTATTTGAATTAGAAGGATCTAATGAAAGACCAGAAATTTCTTCATAAAAACCAGCCCCCTTATACAAAGGACTAAGATCAAGAGGGCTCTTTTCCCAGGAATTTCCGCTATTAAAAGTTTCAAAAATGCCATTAAAAGAGGTCCCAAGAATTATTCGATCTATATTCCCTGAGTCCAGACTTACAGAAGTAAAATAATTTGAACTTTTTACTGGTCCCCCAGTTTGAATTATCTCCCAATTCCATCCACCATCTTTCGTTATAAATAATGTTGAAGAATCTGTAATAGCAATCCGATCTGAATTTACCGGATCAACATAAATGGAGGTAAGCCTTCTGTATTCATCTCCGGCAAAAGGATATACTACTTTTTCAGGCAGACCATTATTCCGTTGAGTCCATGTTTTACCATTATCAGTGGATACAATAAAACCACTGGATACAGTTATTCCAACTACATTTTCATATTTTAAAATCCGGTACTGGGTAAGATCAAATTTTTCGAGGCTACTAATTTGAAAAGGTATAATTAGTAAAACTATAAAAGTAAATGCAAGTTTAATCCAAAAGTTGTTCTTCATATTTGAGTATATCCCTTAATAGTAATATAAAAACTTACAGTATCAGATATAAAATAGAATGCCAACTATCAATTTTTTACTTAAAGAACAGGTGAAAAAATTCTAAAAATAGAATTTCTTAATCGTTTAAAAATGTTAAGCTTCTTTCGATCCTCAATATTAATTTTCTGACAATAAAGAAGATCTTTATTAAATTGTTTGATAAGTTTACTTGTAACTTGTTTATTATAATATACAGCATTTATTTCATAATCTAAATGGAAACTCCTGATATCCATATTACATGAACCAACTGTAGATATTGTATCATCTACAATTAAAACTTTTGAATGAAGAAAACCATTTTTATAGAGAAAAATATTTACTCCGGCAGCAAGAAGTGAATCAAAATATGTATGAGCTACCCAAAAAGGTATTTTTTTATCAGGATTACCAGTTATCATAAGATTTACTTCAACACCGCTAAGAGCTGTTGTTTCAAGTGCATTTACAAGGCTTATACTTGGTATAAAATAAGGTGTCTGAACATAAACAATTCTATTTGAATTCATTATCATGTTAAAAAAGAGTTTTTCCAGGGAATACCAATCTGAATCAGGACCACTTACTACAATCTGCATTGGTAAATTCTCTTCAGTTTCTTCTACTTCAGGAAAATACCCACCTTCCTTAATATTCTCTCCTCCGGAATTATACCAGTCTGATAAAAAGACACTCTGAAGCATATGAACAGACTCCCCTACCAGTTTCATATGAGTATCTCTCCAGCTCTTAAATTTCTTACCTCCATCAATATATTCATCACCAATATTCATGCCTCCGGTATAGGCAATTTTTCCATCAATTACGGCAATCTTTCTCTGATTGCAATAATTTAAGAGTCGTCCAGTAAAAACATTTGCAGGGTCAAGAAAATATTTTGTATCTATTCCGGCATCTGAAAGATTTTTTTTAAATT
>DAOVSY010000163.1 GCA_030633365.1 Spirochaetaceae bacterium
GAATAAATTCATCCTTGTCCAGATTTTGATCTCCTAAATAGTTTAGATCTCTGGCTATAAATGTATAACTAATATTATTCATAAAAGCAGGAATGATAGACCAGGGTGAATTACCCATTAATGCCGCTGGAAGGGAACTTCTGGAGGAAACCGGATATGAAACGGGTGGTTTAATTGAAATTGGTGCTGTATCTCCAAATCCTGCTTTTATGAATAATATTAGTTATACATTTATAGCCAGAGATCTAAACTATTTAGGAGATCAAAATCTGGACAAGGATGAATTTATTCACTTTCATTTAATCCCATGTATACAGGTTATTGAAGAAATGGGCACCGGAGTGTATTCAAATGGAGTTATGATGATGGCATTAGCTTATTATCAAAGATGGATAGAAAAAAATTGAAACTAATAATTTTTTAACCATTTAATTAACTTTACTGTAATTCTTAGCGGGTATCCACCATAAATAATTCCCCATCCAACAATTCTGAAGCGTTCCTGCCATTCCGGTTTCATTGCCAGAGGATAGCTGAAATTTTTTGATCCGGAAGGATCATAGATGAACAGAGCACCCAGCAGCAATATAAAAATAAGAACAGGAATTTCATGTAATATAATATTCATTACATTTTTACTCATAAATAACCTCTTTATTAATATACGTAATTTGATACTAATAATCAATTTTATAGATAAATATTAGATTATGGCTTGCAATATATGCTCTGGATGGTAATAATAATTTATTCTAAGGTAATATAAGTGAGTATGTAAAATGCATGATAAAAAGATACATAGCCTTGCTGGTAGAGTAATTCTTCTTATTATAATTCCTGCAGTGGTTATTCCTTTAATTTTGATGGTCTACTTTTTGTTTTTTTCCTTTAAAAGCGCAATTTCCAATACTGTTTATTCCGATCTGGAAACTCTGGTAAATATAAATGTTGCTTTTGCAGAGGAAAAACTGGAAAATGGAAATACAAAAGAAGATCTGATTAATGATCTTAAACCTCTTTACAATTCGCAGATTGTAATAGGAGAAACAGGTTTCATTTTCTGTGTTGACCTGGGTGGAAATCTTGTTGTTCATAAGAAAGTAGAAGGGGAAAACTGGAAAGATGTTGGTTTTATTTCCTATATTATTAAAAATCAAAATGGATTTTACCGATATCTGTCTCCTAAAACCAACACTTATAAACTGGCAGCTTTTGGTCATGTTAGTGGAACCGGCCTTATTATAGTTGCCAGCGCCTTTGAATCTGATTTTCTCCAGGAGCCAATACAAAAAATAATAATTACAAGTATAATTATACTTATTATTAGTATGTTCTTAGGGGTAATTTATTCTGTTTTTTTTATAAGGCATGTAATTACCAACCCGCTTAATAAAATTGTATCAAATACACTGGATTTAACAACTAATTCAAATTTAACAATAAAATTTAACGATAGTCGTAAAGCAAATGATGAGATTAAAATTCTTTTTAATGGTTTAAATGACTTTGTTACCAGTCTTGCTAAGATTGTTTTAAGTATTAAAGAATCTACATCAAATACATTGGATAGTAAAAATATGATGGTGGATAAAACTATGAAAATGACTGATTCAATATCAGAAATAGTTGAGCTTCTTGGTGATGAAAATAAAATTATTTCAGAAATTTATCAAATGGTTGGAACCTGCTCTGGTGGAACAGGGAATATAAATAATCGAATAGATGATCTTTCTAGTATTATTACCGACCAGGTATCTATGGTTGAGCAATCCTCTGCTGCAATTAACCAAATGCTTGCATCTGTGACAAGTGTTGCCGGGATAACTGCTGATCAGAATAAAATTGCAGATTCCCTGGTAAAAGCTTCTGATGAAGGTTTTAGAAAGTTAACAGAATCTGCGCTTATTGCCAAAGATATTTCAGATTCTGTAGATGATATTAAAGGAACTACCCAGGTTATTTCTGCTATTGCAGCGCAAACTAATCTATTAGCTATGAATGCTGCTATCGAGGCCGCTCATGCTGGAGATGCCGGGAGAGGGTTTGCAGTAGTTGCAGATGAGATTAGAAAACTGGCTGAGTCATCCAATAAAAACTCCAAACGAATATCCGATACTATTAAGGCTGTTATAGAGAAGATCAGCCAGAATACTGAAATGAGCCAGGATACTGTTAGTGTTTTTAAGACAATAAATAGAGATATGGGCACAATTAGTGAACGAGCTCAGGAAACTTCCAGAAGTATGGAAGAGATGAAAATTGGTGGTGATCAGATAATAATAGCAATTTCAAGACTCCAGGAAATCTCAATTGATGTGGATGGGGCAGGAAAAGATATATTAGATAATTCCGGAGCTGTTAAAGGAATGATGGATCGGTTGGCAAAACTGGTAGAGGATCTTAAAATAGCTATGAGTAAAATTGGAAATAAATCTGATACAATATCATCTAATATTGAATCTCTAAATGATGGTATGAGAGATGTTTCTACAAATGCCGATGGAATTGAGAATGTTATTTCTGTGTTCAAAACTCAATAACAGCTAAAACCCCATATTTTTATAAAGTTTGAATATATTTCCGATGTCTTTAGAAGAAATATTAGCATTACTTTGTATTGAACCGTTTTCAATACCTGCAAAACCTGAAATATCAAAAGCCAGGTTATACCCCTGTATAAGTACTCCTTTTTCTGGTAAAATTTCGAGTAACTTAAAAACATTTGTCAGAGAAAAGTTCCAGATCAGGTTCGAATTATCCGGAGCGGCACTTATCCAGTCTTTTTCATTTTCATTTGGGCTGATTGTTTCTTTTAGTCCTTTTATGCCTTTGGAGCCCATATAAGAGTACATTTTCCCTTCTGCAAAATAATACCAGAACTCAATATTGTTTAAGAAGCTTATAACAGGATCCATTTCGTTCAAAGTATTACTGGATTTTGTTCTTCTTTCTCTTAGTTCGTATTTTATTTTGAAAACAGGAGAAATTTCATTTAATCTTATTTCTTCCATATTTATCATAATTTGATATTCTGAATCAGAATAAAGGCTGTTCATAATATTGTTTAGGGACTGGCTGGAATAGAAATTTCTAAACTCTTTTAAAAATGTATCAGAATCCAAGAGTTCTGAAACCATACTAAAAGAAATGTCAAAGGGAAATATTTCATTTTCTGACTTACTTACTGATGGACCAATGTCAATAGAAAAAGCCCCACCATTTCCTGTATGTTGAGAAGTAAAATTCATATATTCTTTTAGTTCAATCAGCATGGGGTCATTATCTATTTCAGGAAAAAGATAATCCATAATTTTATCCATTATCAGTCTGGAATCTTTGGAATCTAAAGAATAGATGCTTTGAAAAAGACCTTCCTCCGGAAGGTATGATCCCCATTTTTGGATATCATTGGAATTATTAAATGAGCTTAACAAACGTTCTGTATCTTCAGAAAAAAACATATCACTTTGTAATGAAATCCCCTTTCTGTCAATTCTGATATTTGAGAAGAAACTATCTATTTTATAAAATATATTAAAGTATCCTTCTATAATTTTGACTGTCAAATCACCATCACCGGAATTATTGTTTTCCAATTCCTTCATTACTGCAGGTATCTCAGCACCAAAAGTTTCGAATAATCCCTGTACATCATAGTAGATGGAAAGTGAATCATTGCTGTATTTATCTAAAGCTGATAGATCAATAATTTTATTTGAAGGGAAATCATCCTTAAGTTCTTTAGAAGAAAAATAAACAAGATAATTCATAAAAATTGTGTACCAGGTATTATCACTTTCCGGTGTGTTACTAACTAATTTTAGAATATCCATAGTATTGTTAATTGGGAGAAAAACCATAAATTCTACATCATCACTATTTGAAAATTTACCCGATGGTGGAAGAACTGCAAAACCCAGGGGATGAGATAAATTAAAATAATCCAGGGATATACCTGTATCTTCAGATTCCAGCAGCATTATTAAAAGATCCTTAAGGGGCATATTCCCCAGCATTCCATTTATCCCTGTTTTAGACAGAAAATAATCTAAATTCAACATAAGTTCATCTGGATTTAAAATTTGGAAATATATAAGTGCATTTTCCGGAATCAAAGTATCTATATCTGGAGTAATTTCAAAATTTGCACTTCCAAAAGCAGAGAATGAAATGACAAAAATTAATATTAAAGTTATAAAATAGATTTTATTTTTCATAGATCCTCCAGATGATTAAAAATATTATAACATAGATTAATAGTATAATGAAAAACTCGCATAATAAATGAATAAAAAACTTGCATTATTATTACTGTCAGGTTATTATTCTCCCTTCCCCTATAAGCAAAAATGGGGTTTTATATCAAAATATTAAAAAAACCAACATTTATATTAGTTTCACATTTAGGAGGGAGGCCATGGATAAATTCTTATTGGCAGCATACGAGGAAGCAGAAAAAGGGCTTGCAGAAGGTGGTATTCCTATAGGTGCAGTTCTGGTTATTGATGGGAAAATAGTTGGTAGGGGTCATAACAAAAGAGTTCAGAAAGGAAGCCCTGTTTTACATGCAGAAATAGATTGTTTTGAGAATGCTGGTCGGTTGAAAGCGGCTGATTATCAGAAAGCTACTCTGTATTCAACATTATCTCCCTGTGATATGTGCAGTGGAGCAGCTTTATTGTATAAAATTACCAAAGTTGTGATAGGCGAGAATAAAACCTTTCAGGGCCCTGAAAGTTATTTACGTGAAAGAGGTGTTGAACTGGAAATAGTAGACAGCCCGGAATGTCTTGCAATAATGGACAAGTTTATTAAGGAAAAACCGGAATTATGGAACGAGGATATTGGTGTGTGATCACCGTAGGGGTGTCACCCCCTACGGATAATATAATTCACAAAATTTTTCAGGAGGAAAAAGGATGAAGAAAATTTTACTTATTGCTTTAGTTGGTCTAATGGCAGCAAGCTTTGCATTTGCTGGTGGGGACGCTGAAACAGCAGATGATGGTGTATTTAAAATGGCTGCTATTTTTCAGACATCAATTGAAGAACCATGGGATGGAGCTATTCACGAAGCAGCTTTAAAAGTAGCTGATGAAATGGGAATTACCTACGAATTTGCAGAAAATGTAAAAGCTGCAGATTTTGCCAAAGTTGTTAGAGAATATTCAGAACGTGGTTTTGATCTAATTGTAGGGGATGCATTTCTTGCAGGTGAAGAACCAGCTCGTGCTGTTGCTAAAGATTATCCTGATGTAGCATATGCTTTTGGTTCAGAATTTGGTATACAGGCTCCTAACTTTTCAGTTTTTGATAACTGGATTCATGAACCTGCATACCTTAGCGGTATTATTGCCGGTATGATGACTGATACAGATGTTCTTGGTATTGTTGCTGCAATTCCAATACCGGAAGTAAACAGACTTGTTGCTGCTTTTAAAGAGGGTGCTCTTTCTGTTAATCCTAATGTAAAAGTAAAAGTTGCTATGATCGGCAGCTGGTTTGATCCTCCGAAGGCTAAAGAAGCTGCAGTTGCAATGATTGAAGCAGGAGCAGATTTTCTCTATGCTGAAAGATTTGGTGTTTTCGAAGCAGCAAAAGAAGCTGGAATTTATGCATTCGGAAATATGTCTGATCAGAATGCTCTTGCGCCGGAAGTTGTTTTAACAAGCTGTATATGGGATATGTACCCAATAATCAAATATAGTGTTGAATCTGTACAGAATGGTACATGGAAAGCTCAAAATCTGAAAGACTGGTCAATGATGGCAGCTGGCGGCTCCCGTCTTGCGCCTTATCATGGATTGGAATCAAAAATTCCTGCTGATGTAAAGGCTAAAGTAGCCGAAGTTCAGAAACAAATTCTTGCAGGCACATTTGTTGTTCCTGTTATTGAAACTCCAACAGTTTCTGACTAGATATTGAATTTATAACCGGTTCTTCTTTTTAAAGGGGAATCGGTTTTTTTAGTAGTGGAGGGTAGAATTCTGGAAAAACAACCGGTTATTGAGATGCGGGGTGTTACTAAACGTTTTGTTGATGTAATAGCCAATGATAAAGTTGATCTAAAGCTTTTTTCCAACGAAGTTGTAGCACTTCTTGGTGAAAATGGAGCTGGCAAAACAACATTAATGAATGTTCTGTTTGGATATTATAATCTGGATGGTGGTGAAATGCTGATAAATGGAGAAAGTGTTACTTTCAATTCTCCCAAAGATGCAATAAATCATGGAATTGCTATGATTCATCAGCACTTTACTCTTGTTCAGACTCAATCAGTTCTTGAAAATGTAATGATAGGAATGGAGGGGAGTTTTTTTCTTAATTATAAAAAAGCTAAAGATAAACTTCTGGCAATAGAAAAAGAGTTTGGATTTCAGCTTGATCCTGATGCCATTGTATGGACTCTTTCCATTGGTGAACAGCAGAAACTGGAAATTTTGAAAGCACTATATAGAGGTGCCAATATTTTGATAATGGATGAACCTACAGCAGTTCTTGCACCCACAGAAACAATTGAACTTTTTGAGACTTTACGTAATCTTGTTAAAAGTGGACATTCCATAATTTTTATCTCTCATCATTTACAGGAAGTAATGGATATTTGTGACAGAGTTGTTGTCCTTCGTACTGGTAAGAGAGTAGCAGAAGCAAAAGTATCTGAAACCACTATTCCGGAACTTGCCAGCCTTATGGTTGGACGGGAATTGCTTGAAAGATTGGACAAAGGTAAATCTAAAACAGGTGAAACTATACTGGAAGCAAAGAATTTGA
>DAOVSY010000367.1 GCA_030633365.1 Spirochaetaceae bacterium
AACAACAACTGTTAGAATGATAGCCTGTAAAGGGGAACAAAAAAGTTTGTCTTCGCAGACAGTAATTCAGAGAGCAGGTGAGATAAAAATAGTTGCTATGGATGAAGTTGAGACAGGGCTCACTTTCAAATACACACATGGTATTTACCGAATGGTGAATGATTTTCTGGAGGTATCTCCCATAAAAACAGGTATTGTACCTCACTTCACGATTGAACCAAGAGAAAAAGATCAATTTTTCTCTTTCGATTATGAGGGTTATATAAATATTCCGAAAGAGGGAGAATACACATTCTATCTTGCGACAAACGATGGAGGACGATTATACATTGACGATCACTTGTTGATCAATAATGACGGTCTGCATCCTATAGTAGAAGTTAATAAAGCTATTTCGTTAAAAGCAGGACTTCATCCCATCTCCGTAAAATATTTTCAGGAGGGGGGAAGAAACGGATTATTGGTTTCCTGGGAAGGACCCGGAATTGAAAAACAGGAGATTCCTGCATCGATATTGTTTTATAGGAAATAGAATTTATTTGTAGAGAAAAATAATGAAGACAAAATTCATAAACCGAATTTGGTTGCTATTGTTATCTGTTGGACCCGGTATTTTTTGTATCGGCTATACCATAGGTACAGGTAGTGTTACATCTATGGCTAAAGCAGGAAGTGAGTTTGGCACGCAGTTATTGTGGGTGTTAGTAATTAGCGTTTTTTTTGCATGGCTATTAATGGAGGCTTATGGACGTTACGCGGTAGTTACGGGTGAAACCGCTATTCATAGTATAAGAAAGAAGATAAAATATGGTAATATACTGGCAATCTTTATAGTATGCGGAGTTGTGATAGGTCAATGGAATTCCCTTTCAGGAATTTTGGGGCTATCTGCAAATGCTATTTATGAATTGATTCAATTGTTTTTTCCAGGTGCAGTTTCAGGAAACTATTGGGTGGTATTGGGTATTGCAATTTTTCTGATTGTCACTTTGTATGGATTACTATTGGTCGGAAAATATTCATTTTTCGAAAAAATACTTATTGTTTTTGTAACATTTATGGGAGTCTCTTTTCTCATATCTATGTTCATTGTACTTCCTGATCCTTCAGAAATAGTAGCAGGTTTAAAACCATCAATCCCTAAAGCCCCTGGAGGAAAACTTATGGTAGCAGCTTTTGTAGGTACAACAATGGCTGCACCAACTTTTGTTGTTCGGCCTTTATTAATGAAAGGAAAAGGTTGGGGAAAAGAGAATACGAAGGAACAATCAAAAGATGCATTAATTTCTGCTATCCTGATGTTTATAATTAGTGCATCAATTATGCTTACTGCAACAGGTGCATTATTTCATGAAGGAAAAGTGATTCATAAAGTACTCGATATGGTTTCGACACTTGAACCTGTGGCAGGAAAATTTGCCGTAGCTATTTTTGTAATCGGAACACTGAGTGCGGGCTTATCATCTATTTTTCCAATTCTAATGGTTGCTCCCCTGTTAATTGCAGATTATAAGAATGGTGAATTTGATACAAATTCAAAGCAGTTTAAGATACTTACCGGAATTGCTGCATTATTTGGATTGCTTATCCCAATTATCGGGGCAAATCCAATTGTAGCCCAAATTGCAACCCAGGTAGCAAATGTATTTGTCCTTCCCCTGGTTATAGGAGCAATTGCATACCTGGTTAATAATAAGAAGGATATGGGGAGCCATAAAGCAGGAGTTGTTCTTAATATTGGATTGCTTAGTGCGTTTGTATTTTCCTGTTTTATTGCTTACAACGGAATTATTGCTTTGACAGAACTCTTTTGAACTGGATAAAATATTTTATTATGAAACTTTTAAAAAATCTATTGATCGGAGGGCTGTTCCTGATTGCAGCTCAAATATTCATGCAGGCCTGTTCGAGTAATCAGCAAGCGCAATCAGACAAGAACCAAATTGATACGCTTATCGCGTCCATGACCCTCGAAGAGAAAATTGGCATGATCGTTGGTGATGGAAAATTTTTACCCGCCGCTGATCTTACGGCAGAAGAAAATGCAGACGTTTTTATTGCGAACCGAAATTCAAAATTGCTAATCCCACGTCTGTCTATAAGGTCAACAGCACTTACCGACGGGCCTGCCGGTATAAATAAAGGTCCTGCTCCTGAAGGAGCCACAGAGTATACATACACAACTTCCTTCCCTACCTCTACTTGTTTGGCAGCTACCTGGAATACCGGATTGGTGGAAAACGTTGGTAAAGCTTTTGGAAACGAGGTATTAGAATACGACTATGATCTCATACTCATGCCGGCCTTAAACCTGCACCGAAATCCCAAATGCGGTCGTAATTTCGAGTATTACTCTGAAGATCCATTACTTACAGGGAAGCTAAGCGCTTCGATGGTCAATGGATTGCAGTCCAATGGTATAGGCGCTACCTTAAAACATTTCTTGGCTAATAATCAGGAGACTAACAGAAGAAAATACAATGCAGTTGTAAGCCAAAGAGCATTGCGAGAAATTTATTTACGTGGATTTGAAATAGCAGTTAAAGAAAGCAAGCCCAGGGCAATAATGACAGCATATAATAAGCTTAATGGTTTCTATACACCGGAAATACCAGAATTGCTACAAGATATTGTTCGAAAAGAATGGGGGTTTGAAGGACTGTATATGACCGATTTTGACATGTATTATGGAGATGCGGTAGCCCAGGTGAGAGCCGGAATAAATATGATAATGGGTGGTAGTCAGGATGAGTATAATGAACTGAAAGCTGCATTGAAAAACAAAACTCTTGACGAAAGCACACTTGATGAGAATTTGGTTTATAATATGAAACTCAAACTCAGTTCACCAAGTATGAAGGCTTATGTCCCATCTCTGAAACCAGACCTGGAAGCTCATGCAAAAATCGCCAGAGAGGCAGCCGGAGAAGGAATGGTGCTACTAAAAAATGAAAATAATACGCTCCCATTGCATAAGAAAGAAACGCTTGCTGTTTTTGGTAAAATATCATACTATCTTATTGCAGCCGGCACGGGAAGCGGCGGTGTTCGAAGTAATAAATATGCTATATCTGTGAATGAAGGTCTTAAATCTGCTGGCTTTAAGGTATTGAAAGAAATGGAGAATAATTATACCGGTTTTATTGAAAAAACAAAGAAAGAGAATCTGGTTCCTCCCTATTTTGATAATCCTAAAATGCGGGCTGATAATGGGATAAAAGATGATCAGGCTCCTCCACATTTCAAAAAGAGATTAGTAGCATTTAGTAAAGAACAAGCACTATCCAGAGTAGATATTGACAAGTATGAATCCAAATCTGACCTGGCTGTGAGTACACTTGGCAGAAGTGGTGGCGAAAATTATGAAAATGGATATCTTCCCATAACTCAAATAGAACTTGATCTTGTACGCGATGTCTGTGATATTTACCATGCTGCAGGGAAAAAAGTGATAGTAGTGCTTAATGTTGGGGGCGTATGGGAAACAGCGAGCTGGAGAGACTATCCCGATGCAATTCTGATGGCCTGGCAGCCCGGACAAGAGG
>DAOVSY010000234.1 GCA_030633365.1 Spirochaetaceae bacterium
GCATTTTCACGAACAGCCATATGTTCCGCAATTATTCCACTTGCAAAATTAACAGGAAGCTCCCAGCCGCCAAAATCAATTAATTTCGCTCCATCATAATCTTTATATACTTCAAAAAGAGGCGTTCTCTTTAGCATTATTTTTCCTCCAGATATTAAATAACATATATAGAACTATAGTACATATGGCACAGATAAGTCGATACCTTCATAAACAACAAAAGTCTCAACATCCTGAATCTTATCAATTTTAGACAATTCCTGACTGAAAAAATCCAGAAGACTAAACCCATCTGAAGGATTCAGTAAAACATAAGCAATAAGATCATAACGTCCTGTTACAACACTAACAGAAATTACTCCCCTCAATTTGCTGAATTCCTCTGCTTTAGCTCCAAGCTCTACAGTACTCATTTTCAAAGTTGCCAGGATCATCTGGTGTCCTGGAAGAGCATCGGGATTTACCAAACCGGTTATCTCAAGAACACCATCACTCAAGAGTTTATTTACTCTTGAGCGAACAGTATTTTCTGTAATAGCAAGTTCTTCTGCAATTAAACTGTAAGGTTTCCGACCATCTCTTAGATGTTTTATTATGGAAAGACTTGTATTGTCAATTTTTACAGAATCAGCCATTTTTTCTATTAAATTCCTTCATAAAATCAGTTAAAGCAATAACAGCAGTTTCTGGAACTCCATTATAAATGGAAGCTCTGCAGCCACCAACACTTCTATGGCCTTTTAAAAACATCATTCCCTCTGCAGCAGCTTCTTTAACAAACTGTGCTTCCAGATCTTCTGAAGGCATCCTGAAAACTACATTCATTGTAGATCTGAATGCAGCATCTACAGGTGATTTGTAGAAATTATCACCTGAATCCAGTATATCGTAGATTAGTTTTGATTTTTTTTCTGTCAATTTTTCCATGCCGGATATACCGCCATTCTTTTTAACCCATTCCAGAAACAGTTTAACACCCCAGATAGTAAAAACAGGAGGAGTATTATACATAGCATTTTTTTCTGCATGAGTTTTATAGTTAAGATAAGCAGTCAGATTATCCGGTGATCTTTCAAGCAGATCATTTCTAATAATCATAAATGCTGCACCTGCAGGTCCAAGATTCTTTTGTACACCACCATATATCATAGCAAATTTGTCAAAAGGTATTTCTCTGCTCATAATATCACTGGACATATCACAAATTACAGGAGTATCACCAAGCTCTGGCCAATCTTTCCACTGAATACCGCCAATGGTTTCATTTGATGTAAAATGAAAATAAGCAGAACCATCAGATGCCTTCATAGAGGAAGCTGATGGAAGAGTAGAATATCCGCTGTCTTTTCCATCAAAAACAACATTAACATTACCTACTTTTTTTGCATCATCAATGGCTTTTTTTGCCCAGGTTCCACTGTTTACATAATCGGCTGTTTGGCCCTGACCCAAAAAGTTCATTGGAATCATAGTGAATGCAAGGGTACCACCACCACCTAAAAACAGTATGGAATAGTTATCCGGAACTTTTAGAAGTTCTTTCATTAAAGATATTGCTTCGTTGTGAACATCATCATAGAGTTTATGTCTATGGCTTACTTCTGCAAGCGAAATACCATTCCCCTGATAATCAGCGAAATTTTCCTGCATTTCGTTTAAAACTTCAAGTGGAATTGCACAGGGTCCTGCTGAAAAATTTAATTTCCGACTCATATCTTACCACCTTTAACCAGTTCATCAATTATACCATATGCTTCAGTTCCAATTCTTAATAAATTTTCAGCACTGCTTGCACCAAGATGTGGAGTCATAAAAACATTTTTTGTATTTCTTATAACACAATCATCTCCTGGAGGATCTGTAGGCCATACATCAGTTGCATAAGCTCGAACTCTGCCATCTTCAAGAGCTTCTTTCATATCATGGGGATTAATACATGAACCTCTTCCAGTATTAATTATAATAGGTTTTTTCTGGAAACTGCTAAACACATCATTATTCATCATACCTTCTGTTTCAGGTGTTAAGGGAAGATGCATGGAAATATAATCAGCTTCTGAAACAGCTTCTTTAAGAGTTTCTTTCATATCAGCAAGATCACTGCTATTAACGTATTTATCATAGGCAACAACTTTCATTCCAAATGCAGCAGCTCTTTTTGCAACTTCTTTGGATATATTTCCCAGACCGACAAGACAAAGTATTTTTTCAAAAAGTTCAGTACGCTTTAGTTCTTTTTTTATCCATTTACCGTCTGCCATACTGGTATGGCCTTCTACAATTCTATTGGGAACAGAAAGCATATGAGCAAAAGCAAGCTCTGCTACTGCAATGGAAGATGCTTTTGGCGTATTTCTAACAGTAATACCCTTACTTTCCGCATATTCCTTATCAATATTATCTATACCTACACCACCCCTAATAATCAATTTAAGATTTTTAGCTTTATCGATGTACTCTTTATCACATGTAGTTTTACTTCTAATAAGAATAACCTGGGCATCTGACATACGTGATTTATCATCAGTAACCTCTCCAAAGGTAGAAAGCCTTTCGGCCAGTGAAGAATCAAAGGCATCTGAGATTAAAATTAACATAGAATCCTCCTGCTGTATTTTGTAATTATCGTAATCTCTTCTTAGGTAAATGTCAAATATTTATTGCAATTTTTATGAAAACAACAAAAAAAGACCAGTAATATATACTGGTCTTTGTTTGGTCGAAAATTTTGTTTCTACTGATTAGTAGTTCTTCATTGCCTGAACTTTCCTCAGTTTTTTCATTTGTTTTCTTAGAAGGGCTTTATTTTTGCGATTCTTGATTGTTGACGGTTTTTCGAAGTGTTCATTCTTTTTCCACTCTCTAATAATACCCTCTTTTTCAACCATTCTTTTAAAGCGCTTAATCGCTTTTTCTAAAGGTTCAGATTCATCAATTTTTACGAATGCTATGGGAATCACCTCCTCTCTGACTACTCAGCCGTATGAATGCTCACTATACTCATAATTAAAGAATTGTCAATAAGTCCATGGGCAATGAAAGGATCAGGATTTACAGGAACACCACCAACTCGAAATTCCCAGTGTAAATGGGGGCCAGTAGCAAGTCCTGTAGCTCCAAGAGTTCCTATAACAGTATCTTTTGATACTATATCTCCAGGCAGAACATAAATTTTATCCATATGGAAAAAGATACCATATACACCCGGCAGATATTCTATGACAACACTGTTCCCGGTAATAATACGATCTTTGGATAAAACTACTTTTCCATCACAACCTGCATATATTTCAGTTCCAACAGGAGCTGCTATATCTGTTCCGTTATGTATAGCTTTGGAGATGGAACCATCAGAATAGATAAAGTTTCTCCGGTCCCCAAACCATGATGTTACTATTCCATTTTTGAGAGGATAAATAATAGATTTACTTCCAGATGCAGATTTTTGTATAGAAGTTCCATAAATTTCATGTATTGCTACTGCCTGGTTAACAATTTCCGGATCAGTATCTGTTCTTAAGGATGTATTTTTATAGTTTAAATGTATATTTTCTTTTTTAAACAGATTTTGATGTACAAGGATAGCACCTCTGTCAACAACCACACCATCCTGGTTCTTAACCTGTAAAGTATATTCACCTGCACTTAAAGTTGAATCCAAACCAATTACAGAAGCATAACCTGTAAAAGATGCTGTTTGAATATAAAAAAATATATTGTCGGTTATGGACTCTTCCTGACTGTTCAAAAGCTCAAGGGTATAAAACTCTGCAAATTTTTCACTTAAAACAGTTACAACATCACCTCTGTTAAAACTAGAATTGTAATAGAAACTTTGTTCTGCAACCAAAGAAATTGTTAAAATTAAAAAGAGACCAACTAAGATTATATTTTTTTTCACTCAGCCGACCGCTTTATATCCATAACAGTCAACTGCAGCTTCTCAATATTTTGAAAGTAATTTCTTCCAAGGCGAAAAACAACATCGACCTTCTCGTTTGTACTAAACTCTACATTAACCTTTTCAGCAGCTCTCCAGTAAATTGCAGGCCACTTTATTGAACCTGTGTTTACAAGCATCTTAACATGCTGCTGTTCTGTACGACCGATTATTTCCATGTTCTGAAGTGTTACTTTTCTAAGAAGAAAGATTAATGGAGGATTACCCTCACCATAGGGTTCGAAAGTTTCAACTATGGATATAATATCCGGAGTCATATACTTTAGAGGTAATTCTGCATCTATCTCCAGGGTTTCTGCAGTTTGATCGGGAAACACAAGATTCTTTGCTTCCATTGAAAAATCTTTTTGTAAATTTTCAAGATTATCTTCCATAAAACTAAACCCTGCAGCATAATCATGTCCGCCATAATCTATAAAATACTTATCAAATTTTGACAGGAACTGTTTTACATTTACCTTTTTAGCACTTCGCATGGAACCTACAAGATGATCTTCCAGATAAGATACTACTCCTGCCGGTACACCAAATGTGTTTGCAAGACGGGAAGCTATAATACCAGTGATACCTCTGTGTATTTTTTTATCCACTACAAAAACCATTTTTTCATTTAATTCTTTAAAACTCTTCTCTGCTTTGGGCAGGACAGATTTCCAGGCAGTCTCCCCAAGTTTTTTACGTTCCTTGTTCATTTTTACAATTTCTTCTGCCAACTGTTTTTGAATAGCAGGATCATTAGTTATAAATAGTTCTGCTGCCTTTCCAGGCTTACCTAAACGCCCGGATGCATTAATAACAGGTGTAATCTGCCAGCCTAAATCCGTTGTACTTATTTTTTTTCCCAGAAGATTTTGTTTAAATAGAAGTTCATTTAAACCAAGGCGTTTTGAATTATTAATTAACTTCATACCATGGCGAAGTAGAATACGATTTTCATCTTTTAAGGGCATCATATCTGCAAGGGTTCCCAAAGCCACAAGATCAAGATTATTTTCGAAATTAGATTTCATTAAATCAATTTTTCTGTAAACATAGGTATTAAGGAGGTTAAGGAAAACATCAATTTCCTCAATACTTTTTCCTAAATATCTTGAAGATCTGCTTTTTTCTCTCATTTCGAGAATACTCATATTTTTTAGTTTTGGAAAATCTTCCCAAATTTTTGGTGCAATATCCAAAA
>DAOVSY010000129.1 GCA_030633365.1 Spirochaetaceae bacterium
CGCATTACTTCCAAACCTGCAAGTACACCAAGAATTCCATCAAACCGTCCACCTGGTTTCTGTGTATCGAAGTGGGAACCTGTCATAACCGCACCAAGTTTTCTGTTTTTTCCAGGTCGGACTGCAAACATATTACCCATCTCGTCAATGGTAACCTCACAGCCAGTCTCTTTGTACCATTTAATTAGAAAATCACGGCCAATGCGGTCCGCGTCTGTTTCAGCACACCTGTCTATACCTTTATTAGGTGTTCCACCTATTTCTGCAGAAGCTTCAATTTCAGTCTGAAGTCTTTTGCCGTTAATCCTTAAATCTTTAAGTCCCATTAATATACTCCTTTATATATATAAATCTGTTCCGGATAGTAATCCTGTAGAAGTGTATTATCATGCAGGAATCCTGTGATGTCAATCTTATCATTAAAAATTTAAAGGGCAGCCGCAGATGGCTGCCCGAAAATATAAAATTGTAAAAATTAAGAATAATTTTCCTGATACTCTTCCTTCATTTGGCCAAGTTCTTCCAAATGACTTTTTTCCCTAAGAGGGGTAGCCAAACTTACCAGTACAAAACTTACAGCATTGAGAATTAAAGCAAATAATCCAGCATGCATACCCAAAGGAGCTTTGATTGCAGGAATAAAAGTAATTATACAAAGAGTACCTATTCCAACCAGTAGACCAACTATAGCACCTGCCGAGGTAGATCTCTTCCAGGTAAGGGCTCCAACGGTAGGAATAAAAACCTGGGCTGTACCGGACAGTGCAACCATACCTATAGTTACAAGAAGACCTGGAATAAAAATTGACATAAAATAGGCAACAAGAGCGAAAACAAGGATACTGATCCTGCCTACCCATACCAATGATTTCTGACTCATATTTTTATTAATATACTTCTGATGAATATCTACTGTATATACTGCACTCATGGCATGTATCTGAGAGTTAGCTGTAGACATAGCTGCAGCAGCCCCACCTGCACAGATAAGAGAAGCCAGAGCAAAGGGTGCATATTTGAATAACATAACAGGTAGAATCTGATCAGCTTTTTCAAGTCCATCAGGAACAAGAATCAGACCTGTATTTCCAACCAGCATCGAACCTATATATGCTATGGCTGCGAAGGCCAAAAGAAAGGGCATTAGATTGAACAGACGGGAGGATTTAACAGCATACATTCTGGTCCAGAGCTGTGGTCCCATAAAAGCACCGATAGGAACCATTATAAACATAGAAATCCATAGACCAGGTCCATGTACTCCCTGTGGTCCGGGCAAAGTTAAAGCTTCCGGAGCAGTCTGTTTTAATTGAGCAAAAAGGCTTGCTACTCCACCTACTTTTGCAGCAATGAAAAAACCTGCAAAAATCATTCCAAAGAACAGAAGTGCACCATAGAAAATATCGGTCCATGCAACTGCTCTTAAACCACCAGCCCAGACATATATAACAATTACACCATAAAACAATAAACCTGCCATCTTCCAGGGAATTACTCCATGAGAAGCAACCTCAATTAGATACGCACCACCAGTCAGCTGAATCTGAAGATAAGGCAGTGTAAACAACAACATTACAATAACAATGATATTATTTAACAGGGGTGATTTGTAATGAACCTCAAAAAAGTCACTGGGAGTAATACAGCTATATTTCTTTCCATAAAACCATACCTTTTTCCCTACCAGATAATAGAGAAGTCCAAAAAGAATGTTCCAGGCTATAGCAGTCCAATACACAGGCCCTCGAGTATAAAAATAGGCATTGGAACCAAGAAATGCAAATGAGCTCCACCATGTTGCGGCAACTGTAAAGAATACAGCTAGTGATCCCATAGCCCTGCCCTGAACAAAAAAATCTTCTGTTGTGGGAATTGATTTTTTATTGGCAACAGCTCCCATCCATAGAGGGATGGCCATAAATAGCCCTATTATAAATACAGCAATTATATTTTGGTTCATTTTTCCACCTCGTCAGCTTCCTTAAAATCACTTCCTCTGCCCCAACTGGTTTTATACCCAATGTAGAACAGAACACACATTAGCGCCCACATAATAATGATAAAGCCATAAATAAACGGCAACCCAAAGATCATCGGTTCAATCCGATTGATAAAAAAGATTCCCGGGAATTCCATAATGGCAAATCCGAGAATGATTAAGCCCCAAAGCAGGGTTTTAAAAGAATTTAGTTTCTTTTCTGACATATATTCCTCCTGATATTTTCATAGAAGCCTCTTCAAAGGCTTCTTATGTTGCCAATTTAAATGATCTATGCTTTAAAAATTGTTTTTCCTCCCAAAAAAGTCTGAAGAACTTTGATTTCTCTGATAGATTCGGGATTAACTTCTTCCGGATCTTCCGATAGAATCACCATATCTGCCAATTTCCCAGGTTCCAGAGACCCCTTTATTTTTTCTTCGAAAGAAGCAAAAGCACTTCCACTGGTATAAATCTTCAAAGCTTCATTTATAGTAATTTTCTGACAAACCCCTATAGGCTGACCTTCGGAACTCTTTCGATTGACCATAGAATAGAAGGCTGTCATAACATCCTGAATTCCACAGGGACTGTCTGAACTACCACTAACAGGGATGCCGTAATCCAGAAAGTCACGATAAGCAAACATTTTATTGATACGCTCACCATATGGCCCCATTTTTTCACCATGTTCCCAGACATATGTAGAGAATGGCAGAACGACCGCCCTGGAAGCTTTGATTCTCTTCAGCAGTTCCTCATTTACAACAGTGCAATGGGCAATACGGTGACGAAAATCCTTTCCAGGAAACTCCTCAAGAGCTTTATCAAATCCATTAAGAACCATTTCAATTGCACAGTCTCCATTAGCATGGATTTCCAACTGATAACCGGATTTATGAACTTCTCTGATAAATTCTTCAGTCTCTTCCGGTTTTTTTGTTCGGATACCGTAATAATTGGGACGCCCCATGTAGGGCTCTTGAAGCCAGGCAGTATGACCGGCGATGGCCCCATCAACAAAACTCTTGATAGCGCCTATTTTCAGCATATTATTACCAAAACCTGTTTTAATACCCAACTCTTTCAGCAAAGGATAATACTGATCCAGTACGTTCATATAAACCCGTGTGTTTAAGGAACCCTCCGCCAGGCTGGTCTGATAAGCCTCAATTTCAATGGGACCAACCAGTGAGTCACCCACACTGGTGATGCCCAGGGCTGCAGCCTCTTTTCCTGCCAGCCGGATTGCCCTTACTTCATCATCAAGAGTATAAGGGGGAACATAGCTCCCTTTCTTTCCCATTCCGGTAACAAATTGAAAATGTGCTTCTTCCAGACAGAGACCGGTCAACATTCCACGACTATCTCTGACAAACTGGCCGCCTGCCGGATCCGGAGAGTTGTTAGTAATTCCGCTTACATCGATCGCCTTTGAATTAATTACACCGCTATGGCATGTCTGTGAACGAAGATGAATTGGATGTTGAGTCGAAGCCTTATCCAGGTCATAACGATCAGGATGTCGATTCTCTTCCAGCTTTGAAAAATCGTAGCTGCCGGCCAGGATCCATTCCCCAGGAGGAGTACTGTCTGCTTTCTTTTTTATTAGCTCTATAATATCTTTAATATTCCGCACCCTGGCAGGGCTGCAATCCAGTTGCAGCAACTGCTTTCCTCTGAGTGACAGAAGATGACAATGAGCATCAATAAATCCCGGAACCAGAGTTTTCCCCTCCAGATCCAGAACCTCTGTCTGGGGCCCTTTTAAATATTCCAAATCTACCGAACTTCCCAGATCCAGGATATATTCCCCTTTCACTGCCAGTGCAGAAAAAAGATTGTTTTTACTATCAAGAGTCCTGATTTTTCCGTTCCTGATCAATAAATCAGCATGTATCATAATTGTAATAAAGCAAAAAATGTGCCAAACAATAATTATTTTTTACAGAGCAATCCTTTGAATCAAATTTTACAGAACAAAAAGTAAACTTCACCTATTAAGTCTATATACCTAAAAGAATTATTACAATTAAGGAGAAAAAATACAGATAAGTATTAAATTTAAAATAAATACTTTTATATAGCGCTGTAGTTATAACTTTTATACAATTATAACATTAGTTATAACTAATGTTATAATTGAAGTCATTAGGAACAAGCACGCTTTTTCATATTGACAAGTCTTTTACTCAGCGCCGGCTGACTAATACCGATCATCCCGGAAGCAACTGAAATATTGTTCCCTGCTCTTCGCATAGACTCATCAACAAGCATATCTGCCGCCTGTTTCAATGTTGGAAGAGTATCGGTAAAAATAAGTTTAGGATTAACAGTAACTGATACAGGATGTCGGGTCGCTTCCAAAGAAGATTCATTATTTTCTGAATCAGCAGGCAGATTGAGATGTTCTGCCAGTAGTATTTTTCCCCTGCAGTAGCTCAGTGATGAAAGAATCATCGATTTTAATTCTCTGATATTACCAGGGAAAAAACAGGACATTAAGGCTGTTAGAAACTCAGAAGATACTTCCGGCATTTCCTTAACCTTGTCCTGAAATTCTATGTTTACAAAATGGTCAGTTAAAAGATAGATATCTCCCCGTCTTTCGCGTAGTGGAGGTATCAAAATATCATAGGAAGACAATCGATAGTACAAGTCCTTACGAAAGCTTCCGTTCAACATCATAGTTTTAAGATCTCTGTTGGTGGCTGTAACAATCCTGCAGGAGCTTATCCGGGTCACATCCGAACCAAGGGTATAGTACTCCCCGTTTTCCAGCAGTCTCAGAAGTTTGATCTGGCTCTGGGGGGAGAGATCACCAATTTCATCCAAAAACAAGGTTCCCTCCTCAGCTTTCTCAACCAGACCCTTTCGGCCCTCATGAGCACCCGAGAAAGCCCCTTTTTTATGCCCAAAAAGAGTATCAGAAAACATGGTATCATCAAGTCCTGCTGCATTAACCGTAATAAAAGCACCGGGACGTCTGGAAAGTTTATGGATTTCCTCTGCAAAAAGCTCTTTGCCAGTACCTGTCTCCCCCCGAACCAAAATGGCATGTGAACTGGAAGAAACAGTCTCCGTATAACGGAACAGAAGCTTCATCTTTTTATCTGAGGTAAGTATTGCAGAAAATGCTTCAGGATTTTCAAGATCATCCCTGAGAATACCCTCTTTCAATTTCCTGTTTTCTTCCTGAAGTTCTCTAATTTTCAGAATTTTTCTGACTGTCCCCAGCAGTTTACTGCTCTCAATGGCCTTAACCAGGTAATCGGCAGCACCTGCCTGCATACACCTTACTGCAGTTGATATTTCGTGATTACCGGTAATTATGATAACAGGGAGCTCTGGATAATCTTTCCGGATAAGGAGCAACAGCTCATCTCCTGACATGTAGGGCATTGTCAGATCCAGAAGAATCAGGGAGGGGGAATGAAGGTATATAAATTCCATAGCTTGTCTGCTGTCAGTACAGGTGATAATATTGTTTATACCACCGGCATACAAGACTCCGGAAAGACTGTCCAATAGATGCTGCTCATCATCAATCAACATGACTGCGTGTTCAGGATAAATATTTTTCACCAGGATTCTCCCCTATTTAAAAATCGAATTATTATTCTGCTGCCGGAAGTATCAGGAGGACTGTAGTACCTTCATCGGGTTCCGATGAAAAAAGAAGCTTTCCGTTATGTTCTCCCACAATGCCCTTTGATACAGATAGACCGAGACCGGTTCCCCCTTTTTCACGATTAGTAGAAAAGAGTGGAAGGCAAATTTTATCCATGTTTTCCAGGGGAATGCCCAATCCCTTATCCTCTATTTTTATTTCTACACTATTCTCAACATCGTTAAAAGTACTGGAAATAGTAAGAGCATCTGTACGCTTCTCCAGAGCCTCACAGGCATTCTGAATCAGGTTGATAATTACCTGTTCCAGTCTCTGGGAATTCCCCCAAACATCCGGCAGTTTCTTATCCAGTAAAACAGTCAGATTATCGGTAGAGTTCTTGATCAGGTTAAAACAGAGATTTATCGAAGCTTCTATTATATTATTCAAGTCAACTCTCACTCTGGATTCAATTTCATCGTTTCTTGAATAAATCTTCAGATCTCTGACAATCTTGTCAATCCTTTCAGCACCCTCAGTCAGGCCATTCAGATATCCTGGAACTTTTTCCCGCAAATCCAAATAGGGGAAGCCATTAATCGAAAAGTCGCCGTTGCTGTCATAATACTCATCCAGAACAATTCGTATATCCTTCCAGAAACCTGTAACCAAATCTGCATTTGACATAATAAACTGATTAGGATTATTGATTTCATGGGCTACTCCGGCAACAAGAATTCCCAGAGAAGAAAATTTATCAGCCTGAACAAGTTGCTCCCGCTGCATTTCCGACTGTCGTTCTGCAATCTTTCGATTGGTTATATCAACTCCTGTCAGCAATATCTGATCAGAAAATTCCGGCAATATAAAGCTTTCAGAAAAAAGAATAGTACGAACTTTCCCGGAAGAATCATAAATATCAATATCTTCTGCATGTGTGTAGGTTTCTGAAAAACTCATCCCTATAATATGGAGGATTGTCTCTTTTGTTATCGAGAGAGTCAGGTCAACAAGGCTCTGCCCTATCAGTTCCTCTTTACAGAACCCAAGTTCAGATGCAAAAGAGTTGTTTACGTCCCGGATTGCCCCTTTTCTATCCAGCAGGATTCTTACCCCCTGGCTCTCTTCATACAACAGCCGGTATTTTTGTTCTGATTGATGCAATTCCTGACGATAAGTGAAAACCGATTCAAGCATCCCCTCAAATCTGTTTAAAATTTCATATTCATCCGAATCGGTGGAAAACTGATTCACAGGCACTAAGGGACAGGTTTCCGGTTGTACGGAAATACCATGGAAAGTATCCAGAATAATCTTCAGACAGGAGGTTAGTGGCTGCAGATAAATAAACATCATCAGCAAAATTGAAATAAAACTGGCAAGAATAACAATCGAAGGCCCAAGCAGATATTTTTTGAAAAGGAAATCAATATCATTAAAAAACATTCCTGTTCCCAGATAACATTCCAGTGAAGGAAGCCCGATTACATAAGATAACTTTTCGCCTGGATTATCTGTTCCCGGGGGAGGATACTTATAGGTAACAAAACCCTGTCCCTCCGGACTTTGAGCCGCATTGATTAGGTCTTTGATATAATAGTTCCCATCAGAATCCCTGGCTTCAAGCTGATAAGTACCTTCCAGTGAAGGTTCCAATGGTTGAACCAGCATTATACCGCCATAGGTACTCATAAAAACATAATTATTCATAGTTTCACTTCTATAAGTCATACGCCGAACAAGCTCACGAACCTGCTCAATAGCTTCATCCTTACTAATAGAACCGTTTTCATAAGAATTAATAATTGGGGTAATAGTGTTCAGACTGATGGAAACCTGTCGCTGGAGCTCTTTTTTACGCATATCAATTAAATTCTGTCTATAACTACCGGCAAGGGATATCAGAATAATCAACATAGTTGCAAAGACAAGGATAAGGGCAAAATACATTCTTATTCTTGTTCTCTTTAATTGAGAAAAAAATACAGGCTTTACCATTTCGATATGTTAACACAGGCATAATTGCTATGCAAACAGAAATTATTACTACTCAATCCTGTTTATTGGGCGCCCGGGCGGGCTATTCGGGGGTTCCGTATTTTATATGGGCGGATATGTAATCCGCCCCTACAAAACACCGCCTTCGGCACCCCTTCTATCCCTGGAGCATGGCTCTATTCTGTTTTTAGTTTGATTATATGGATATCATTGCAGCACTAAACAATATTTGTATTAAAAATATAAGCCCTCCAATAGCCAATGCAGATTTTCCATCTCTCACAATGCTTTGAAACTTAATTTTAATACCAACAC
>DAOVSY010000357.1 GCA_030633365.1 Spirochaetaceae bacterium
CCCGGGAAACCAGACAGCATGATGGAAATAAATGGATGTCCATTTTGTTTTCCTGTTAATTCAAAAATTAAAAGAATATGTCCTGTATGCAAAAAAGAAGTACCAAAAGACGGTCACGTTATTGCCAGAGTTTTCATAAAACCAAACAAAAAACACGTACACGTCCTGGGCTGCACAGGCTGTTATAAAAGAAAAACCCCGTAGGGACAGGTCGCGACCTGTCCCTACGGGGTTTTTGAACATCATATATACATAAAAACATTTTCGTATTATTATACATATATGGTAACACAGGAAATGATTAAAAAAATTCCCAAGGTAGAACTGCATGATCACCTTGATGGAAGCGTACTGCCACAGACAATTATAGAACTGGCGGAAAAATATCAGGTGGAACTACCTGAAACAAATGCAGGTGCACTTGCAAAATGGCTTCAGAGAGGTTCTGACCGGAAGAGTCTGGCTCTGTATCTGGAAGGCTTTAGTGTAACATTATCAGTTATGCAGACAGAAGAAGCTCTTGAGAGAATTGCATATGAACACCTTGTGACTCATAGCAAAGAAAATGTTGTTTATTCGGAAATTCGTTTTGCACCAATATTGAATCAGCAGAAAGGTCTTAATCTGGAGGCAGTTGTAGCGGCTGTGCTTAAGGGTCTGGAAAGAGGCAAAAATGAAACCGGTGTTGAGTTTGGTTTAATTCTTTGTGCTATGCGGGACCAGGATATGAAAATATCTCTTGAAATTGCTGAATTGGCAGTTGCTTTCAGAGACAGGGGAGTTGTTGGTTTTGATATAGCCGGTGATGAGAATGGTCATCCTCCAAAAAAACATCTTGATGCATTTCAGTTTATAAGAAATAGAAATTTTAATATTACAATTCATGCAGGTGAAGCTTTTGGTATTGAATCTATTTGGCAGGCTCTGCAAATTTGTGGTTCACACAGAATAGGCCATGCTACAAGACTTATTGAAGATATTACATTTCAGGGGACACGGATAGAAAAAATGGGATCTTTGGCTAATTTTATTCGGGATAAACGAATCCCAATGGAGATTTGTCTTTCTTCAAATGTACAGACAGGTGCTACAAAGAACTTTGATGAACATCCTTTTAATCTCTTTTACAGAAATGGTTTTAGAGTTTTTCTTTGTACAGATAACAGGCTTATGAGTAATACCAGTTTGACAAAAGAAATGGGAATAGCTGTAAAGCATTATAATCTAAATTTAAGGGATCTTGAAAAACTTACCCTAAATGCTATGAAATCAGCATTTATACATCATGATGATCGTATACGACTTATTTATGATACTATAAAGCCAGGCTTTGCAAAATTAAGGAATGAAACAAACCCTAACGGCTAGTAGCCCCGCGATGGTTACTGAGTAGCGACGTAGTCGCGTATCGAAGTATCTCGCTTCTTATTTAATAATATGAATATGGCATTATTTCAGTGAATTTAATTGTAATATTTACTTTGGATTTATATCCCCCTGCATCCAGTATGGTGTATGGGGGGGCATTAATAAGGACTTTGCAACTAATTTCTCTTGGTTTATTTGTATCCCTAATACGAAGATAGTTTCTAAGAGCTACCTTAATACCTTCTTTAATTGATTCAATTCTTCCCTGATATCCATAAAAGACAGACACCACTCCAATACCTTCTGCATCAGGGAATATATTACTCTCCCACAGTTTTAATCGGGTAATTTGAGTGTCATCAAGAAAATAACGAACCTGTATGGATAGTTTTTCATTCTTAACCCATGTATCAACTACTTCGAGCTTATCATCTCCCCAGACAATTGAAGCTATAGGTGTTACTTCCAGATATTCTGAAACCTTTCTGGAGAGATCAAGGGGGGTATATGTAACTGTAAATCCATATACCATTCCTGAAATAATCCACACAGAATCTTCCAGAGTACGGCGATAGATTTCGCTATCCTTTAAATATGAATTTTCATCTTTATCAAGAGCAGGAATTGTATCAGTAACTTCAGTCCAAAGATCCAGATCAATAATACCATCTTCTGCTGTATAGGCATATAAGTTAAAAACAGAAAAGAATAATAGTAATACTAATATTAGATACAGTGTCTTCAATCTGTACATAAATGGGCGAATTAGTTCCGCCACACACCTCCGGGACCCCGGTGTTTAAATGAATCAATAGGGTTTATTCCAAGTCGAATTATAAAATACAGATATGCAAATCCAAAACCTGCAAGATGAGTAAGGTGGGCAACACCTGTTCTTGCACTGGTAACCTGGCTGAATATTTCCAAAACAGTATATCCTATAACAAGCATAGGAGCTTTGACTGGGAAAATCCCCATAATATATATTTGTGCATTTGGAAAATATACTGCAAATGCAAATAGAACTGCAAAAATTGAACCTGAAGCACCTAATAAAATTACATTATATGATCCTGTTAGATAATAAATTCCAAATGATAAGATTCCAGCTAATACTCCTGTCAAAAGATAAAAAAGAAGAAACTCATAGCTTCCAATTCTTCTTTCAACCTGCATACCAAAGAAAAATAAACCAAGCATATTAAATAGTATGTGGGAAAATCCTCCATGGGTGAACATATAGGTAAGGAACTGCCATATATAAAATTTTTGTATTACCAGTCCAGGAATCATTGCTGTGTACAAAACGGATCTGGGATAAATATATCCTATCATATAAAAAATAATATTTATTCCAATAAGATAGAAAGTTGCTGATGAAAAGGTATAAGGAAATGGTCTGTTTAAAATTGAATTCTTCATTCATAGAAAATAGGGGTTTTTCCCCATTCGGTCAATGATAAAATGGAGTTATTAAATTATTTTACAAAATTCTGCAGCATATAGATAATTAAATTTGAAGCTTCTGATTCTAAAAAATTGTCTGAAATAGTTTTTGAAGATTCATCCAGTAGTTCCTGAGCTCTCTTTTTTGCTGCTTCCAGTGCTCCTGAAGATGTTATTAAATTTATAGCATCATTTATTTCTTTTACAGATTTTTCAAATCCTTTTTCTTTTGCTGATTTAAAAAGATTCTCCAGTTTAGTAGTATCTGATGGATTATTTTTTAGATGATATATAACAGGCAGGCTTTTTTTCCCTTCGACAATATCATCTCCTCTTCCTTTACCAGGATTCCCAGTTGTAAGATTTATAATATCATCCATAATCTGGAAGCCCACACCCATATTTTCACATGCTGTACCCAGAAGTTCTGCAGTATCAGTGCTTCCTCCACCTACAATAACTCCAGCCTGGGCTGCCAATCTGGCAAGAGCCCCAGTTTTAAATCGGCACATCTGTTCATAATCAGAAGGAGAGGGGACTATAGAACTGTTATGCCATAGAATATCAAAACCCTGTCCCAAATGAAGGCGGCGCATGTTCTCTGCATAGTATTTATAGAGTAAGAGTTTTTTGGATTCATCAAGATTGGAATTATCAATTAAAGTTGTAGGCATATAGTAGAGCAGATTTCCAGCGTTAATAGCAAAATCATCTCCATAGATAAGATGTACTGCCTTGCCACCTCTTCTCCATTCTGATTTATCTTCAATATCATCAATAACCAGAC
>DAOVSY010000585.1 GCA_030633365.1 Spirochaetaceae bacterium
GTGGTGTTCATTGGCCATGTCCGGATAAAGATCATCCTGGTACACCATATCTGTTTAGCAATGATTTCCCCAGGGGTAAGGGCTTATTTAATATACTTGATTTACGAATGGAGTCGGAGCAGGCCACAGATGAATTCCCATATATACTTTCAACTGGCAGAGTTCTTTATCACTGGCATGGAGGAACAATGACCAGGAGATCTGTCCTTGATAAAATCTATCCCAATGCACTTATGGAAATTAATCCGGAAGATGCTCTAAGAGATGGTTTTGAAAATGGACAAACAGTAGCAGTTTCTTCCAGACGAGGTTCTGTTTCTGTTGAAGTCAAAATTACTGATCGTTCTCCTAAAGGGGTAGTATTTATTCCAATACATTTTTCAGAAACATTGGTTAATGAACTAACTAATGACCTGAGGGATCCTGTAGCAAAAATACCGGATTTTAAAATTAGTGCTGTTAATATTATTCCACAATCCAGTTCATAAGCTTAGCACTTACAAGTAATGTTCCCTCAGGATCCATAACTTCTGCCGAGAAATAAAGGCGTCTGCCTTTTTTCTCGGTTAACTTTGCTTTGACAATTATATATTCATAATTTTTACTTACTGGTTTTCTGTACTTTAAGCTCATATCTCTTGTAAAATTTATTGGACCTACAAGCATGCTTAATGGACCTACAGCATTATCAACAGCTGCTGCTATTATTCCTCCCTGCATACTTCCAAATGGGTTAAGTGTACTTTCAGGAATTGGGAATTTTACCTCTATTTCAGTATTTTCCTGATCAATTTTTATAAATTCTGCACCCATAGATAAAAAGACCGGAGGTGGCAGTACTACCTCATTAAATCCATTTGGATAGTGTTTGCCAGCCAGTTGTTTAAAGTCTTCCATTAAATCTGTTTGTTCCATTTATTTTAGCCCCAAAGAATATAATATTGAGACCTTTACATAACTTAAACATAATGTCTATGATAAAAACAGAAATACTATTTAATCCATCAGGAGACTATAATGTCAGTTAGAATAATTATTCTTGTCCTTTATGCTTTGACTATTATATTTTTTGGAATCCGGGGAATGAAAAAAACTAAAAACTTTTCCGACTTTTTCTTAGGCGGTGGTAAAGTAGGTCCCTGGATGACTGCTTTCTCCTATGGGACAGCTTATTTTTCTGCTGTAGTTTTTATTGGTTTTGCTGGTAAAGTAGGCTGGGGATTTGGATATTCCGGAGTTTGGATTGGAATTATAAATGCCCTGGTTGGTGTTCTTGCTGTCTGGTGGCTTATGGCCTGGAAAATAAAAAAAATGTCTCTGGATCTTGGTGTTACAACTATGAGTGAATATCTTGAAGTAAGGTATAACAGTCGGGGTATGAAATTATTTGCTTCTATAATAATTTTTGTTTTTCTAATACCATATTCCGGGGCTGTATTTATTGGACTTTCCTATCTTTTTAAATATTCTTTTCAGGGAATAGAATACTGGCATGCAGTAGTTTTTATGGGAGTGTTTACAGCTATCTATCTTGTTATGGGTGGTTACAAATCAATGGCAGTACTGGATACATTTTTTGGAATGGTAATGACAGTTGGTGTAATTATGTTATTGGTTTTTACAATTAGCAAAGCAGGTGGAATTGCGAATATTACTGTAGGACTATCTGAAATAAATCCAAAATTAACTGATATTGTTGTACCTCCAGGATTATGGCCTCTCTTTTCCCTTATTTTTCTAACCAGTGTTGCACCCTTTGCCATGCCTCAGCTTGTTCAGAAATTTTATGCAATTAAGGATCAGAAATCTA
>DAOVSY010000070.1 GCA_030633365.1 Spirochaetaceae bacterium
AACAGCACCCCTGGAAGACCCCTCAAATAACATTCTATATATAAATTCTTTTCTAAGGAAAAAGAGTGAACCACGTAAATGGTTGTAAAAAATGCGATGTATATAATAAGTAACAAATGTATCTATTTGAATTTTAAGTGAGAAAAGGAAAAAATAACCAGAACCAAATCTTATAGATTTTTTAAAACTTAATGCTGCACATTTACCAGTAAATAAAGCCTGAAATATTCCTTCTCCAGTTGTAGGGTCACAAAACCCTCCAGCATCACCCACCAGTATTAGAGGTAAGTTTAATTTTTTAGGGAAATAACCTCCAAATGGAATGAACTTCCCTTTTATTTTATTTTTGTCGACCACTTTGCATGAGGAATTGTATTTTATATATTTAGTTAAAAGATCTTTAATCCCCTTTACTTTATCTAATGTGTAAATACCCATATTCAGTTTACCTTGAAATGGGAATGTCCATGCATAGCCATTTTTTATATAAGCAAAATCATATATGGCACTGGAAACTTTATTCTGACTTTTAATTTCATCGATCATTAAAGCAAAAGCTTTTCCTCTAACTTCAATTTTAAATTGCTTTCTAATGAAGCTGTTTGATCCATCTGCACCAATGAGTGCTTTAGATTCGATTATTCCAATATTAGTATGGAGGTAAAACAAATGATTTACATATTCAATTGAACTGATAGTAATATTTTCAACTATGTTAATACCTTTATTCTTAGTGTGAGAATAAAAATCCTTATCAAAATCAATTCGTTTAACAATTCTAAGTATTCCTTTTTTCCGTTTGAAATGATTGATTATTTCATTATAATAATTGAAATTTACTTCTGATATATCATCAAAAGAATATTTAAAACCAATTTTATCAAGCAATTTAATTGATTTGTATGTTAAACCACCCCCGCATGGTTTATCACGAGGGAAAATAGCTTTTTCCAAAACAAGAATTTTCCTGGATGAATTACTTAGATGAAGTGCAGAGGATAAGCCAGCTATCCCTGCTCCTACAATGATAATGTCATATTTCATGAATACATCCCCTGGATTAATATTTCTTAATAACAATATAAAGTAAATAATTGTAAGCGACAGTCAATTCAATTTTACAGGAACAGTAATTATATATTCTGTACCATTTTTTCTATTAATTTCTATTTTACTGTAGATTTGTGCTACCAGGCTGTTTATAAGTAAAAAACCTATAGAATCAGTTTTTTCTAAATCATTATCCCCGGGAAGTCCTACTCCATTATCTTTTATGGTTAGAATAATTTCTTTAGATGTTCTCTTAAAAAGATTAATAAACAGCTTTGGTGAATCTATTCCAATAAAAGCATGTTTTAGAGCATTGGAAATAATCTCATTAATAATCATTCCAAGAGGTATAAGCAGATCGAGCTCCAGTTCGAATTGAGATATTTCTATAGTAGTATTTAAATCATGAATGCCATATTCATAACTATTTAAAAGTATTTTTACCAGTTCTTCAATATACCTGGGAACATTGATATCTTTTAAATTCTCACTTTTATACAAATACTCATGAATAAGAGCCATAGACCTGACTCTATTTTCGGTACTCTGTAGTAATGCCTGAACATCTTTATCTTCCACACTCATGGATTGAAGTGAAATAAAGGAAGATATTATTGCCATGTTATTTTTAACCCGATGATGAACCTCTTTTAAAAGAATTTGCTTCTCATCCAGAGATTTTTCAAGCTTATCTTCCATCAATTTTCTTTGTGTTATATCATCAACCAGAGCCACTATACCCAAAACGGTTCCATCTTTATCAGTGAGGGTCTTATTATACCATTCACAAATAATTTCCTTTCCAGTACTGGTAATATTCTTATTGATATTTTTAACACCTCGATCATAAACGATAGACCCATTCATCATATTGTTAAAAACCTCACTTATATTATCCAGCATTTCCAGAGGAAGAAGTATATCAAGGCCCTTTCCCATCATATCCTCTCTGGAATAACCAAAGATTCTTTCTGCAGAGGGATTCCAATATACAACTTTGGAGTTAAGATCATACTCAATGTAACCCAGAGGGGACTGCTCCCTCTGTAAACGAAGACGCTGTTCTGATGTAAAGATTCTTTCATCTGCTTCCAGTTTACTTGCAACCATTTGATTCATATCATCAGCAATATGAGAAAATTCACTATAGCGAATATTTGAAATATCAATTTGTTCACTATTTATAGCAGCTCTATCAAAATAACTGGAAAATAAAATAATTTCTTCTTCTACAGATTTTGTGAAGCGCTTAAAAATTATTTGAATAATTACTAAAATTGCTGCCACAGCTAATAACAAGAAAGATGCTTCTATACCAGTTTCCATCATTATCTTTTTTTGGATAGTTATAATTTCTGTTTCAATTGAATCCAGATATACTCCTGCTCCAACAAGCCATTTCCATTCAGGAACTCCTTTAATAAATGAAACTTTCGGACTTATAGTATTGGTAGAAAGTTTAAGCCAGGAATAATAGATAAAATCACCTTCAGAATTTCGAACGGCCCTGCGTTCCTCCTGAATAACTTTTACACCATTGGGATCAGTTAATTCCCATATATTATCACCATCAATAACTCTTTTAGCATCAAATAGTAGAGGTATACCGTTATAGGTATTTACAAAAATATAACCATCGTTATCAGATCCAAACCTTATACTTTTTAGAGATTCTAAAATATCAGTTTCAGAAATATTCGATTTACGGGCTAATTGAATTAACTGCACAGCACTTTGTACCTGTGTTTTAACAATTAATTTTTGCTCTTCAGTGTAATTATTTCTAATTTTTTCTGTTTCATTTCTTAAAAAAGTAACTTTGTCTAATATTCCAATAAAAGCAAAACAAATTATCATTACACCATAGATTATAATAGTTACTCTTCGTATAGTATGAATAAGACCAATTTTATCTGCTAATTGTTTCAAATATTAATCCCTTTACAAATATTTATACTAAAATGGTAGTAGAAATTAAATTGAATTGCAAATAAAATTTAAAATGTTTAAGTAGTAACTCTTCGAAATTCTATTTTCCAATGACGACCTGTACCAATATTATATGCTCTGGCAAAATTACCCTGATTTATGGCTATAGCCATATTATAAACAGAATTTACATAAATTATCTGCTCACTTGCATATACATCAGCAAAAGATTTCCCATAGGTCATTCTATTATTATAGGCCATAGTAGAGCCATTATAAATGACAACCTCTACCCTATCTCCATGCTTAAAACCTACTCCTACAAAAACATCTCTTGGAATATTTGTCCATAAACTGCCAAAGCGTACATCAAGAATATCTATTGCACCCCTTACAAAATCCTTACTTTTTTCAACCTCACCAACTTCCAGCTCACAGACCAGATCCAAATCAACTTTAGATCCCACCTGCTGGAATGATATATTACCTGAAGCAAGTTTGGCTCCTGTATTTGCATAAACATCACGTCCATGAAAAGTATACGAATGTTCCGTATCCTCTCTGCGATGTTTTGTTTCATCAATTTCACGCATCTCTTTAAGACCAACATATTTCTTAATATGTGTAAGTGTTCCATTATCCGGAGTAACTATATATTGCCCTCCAACAGTTTCTGCTACAACACTTCTTCGACTGGAGCCTACACCAGGATCGACAACAGAAACAAATACAGTTCCTTTTGGCCAATATTCTATCGTTTGAAACAAACGGTAAGATGCATCCCAAATACTGTAGGGAGGAATATCATGGGTAAGATCCTGAATTTTTATAGTATCATCCACAGTATTTGCCACACCATGCATGGCAGATACTGCTCCATCAACTAAACCAAAATCACTTTGAAATACTAATAATCTATTCATTCATTTCACCTCATTCTCTAATCAGTTTGAACTGTAATCAATAGTATATTAAGGTGAAATTACTGTCAAATAAGTAATTTTTTTATTAATTCTTGACATAGCTTTTTCATTAACTATACTTTAGTCAGGTAGAAAATATATATGATAAAAATAACTAAAAATATACTTCTTGTAGAAGACAACGCTATTATTGCCATGGATCAGAAAAATCAGCTTAATAAGCGTGGTTATACTATAATCCATGTAATAAATGGTGAAAAATCTATCAAACTGGTAGAAGCAGCTACACAAAATATTGATTTAATCCTTATGGATATAGATCTTGGTAAAGGAATTGACGGAACCCAGGCAGCCAGAGAAATACTGAAAATAAAAGAAATACCAGTTGTTTTTTTATCCTCTCATACTGAACCTGAAATTGTGGAAAAGACAGAAACTATTACTTCTTACGGTTATGTTGTTAAAAATGCCGGTATTACAGTTTTGGATGCATCAATAAAAATGGCATTAAAGTTGTTTGAAGCTCATAAAAATTTGAGCAGACTTGACAGGGCTATAGAAAATACAAAGGATATTGTACTTATTACCGATAGATTTGGGCTAATTACATTTATCAATCCCCAATTTACAAAAACATACGGATATACACAGGAAGAAACTATAGGAAAATTAAATCCAAGAATACTCAATGCTGGAATAATAAGTAATGAAGAGGATAATACCTTTTGGGAAGGCCTGCAGGATCAAACAAATTTTCATGCTGAGTTTTTAAATAAATCAAAAAATGGGAAACCCATAACTGTTGAAGCATCAATAGATCCAATATTCAACAATAATGGTGAAATAATAGAGTATGTACAAATTCACAGGGATATTACGACGCAATTACTATCTAAAGAAAATGAAACAAAAAAAACAAATTATCTTAATTTTCTAAATACCATATCAAAAGAACAGGCAAATACCAGCAATTTCAATGATCTTACAGAATTAATTACTAAGCAATTAGAAAAGATAACAAATCCAATTTTTGTAAGTTTTTCCGAATATGACAGCAAAGAAAAGACACTTAATAAGATGGATGTCAGAGCTAAACAGTCTAATATTAATGCCGTGATACAAGTTGCAGGGAAAAAAATATTAAAAACAAAAGTACCTGTTGATAGTGATTTTTACAGAAAAATAACAAGTTCTCAAATAAGGGTTTTACCTTCAATATATGAAATTGCCAATGGTGCCGTTAGTAAGAATGTATCATATTTAATAAAAACAACATTGAAAGCAGAAGAATTCTGGAGTCTTTATTATGTTATTGACAATAAACTTTATGGAGGTTCACTTTTTGCATTAAAAAAAGGACAGGTTCCACCTGATAAAGAATTACTTGAGTCATTTATTACAATCTCATCAATATCTCTTCGCAGATTATACCTTGAAAGTGAAAAAAATAAAATTGAACAGGAGTCAAAAAATTATTTTGATGCTATAAACTCTATGGACCTGGGGTTATTTATTGTAAATGAAGACTATTCTGTTCGATACATGAATGACACAATGATTAAATGGTTTGGAGATCAGACTAATCTTATCTGCCATAAAAGTATTGCAGGACTTCCAGATCCATGTCCATATTGCCGATTAAAAGAGATTATTAAAACTGGAGGAAATGTTATATATTCTCCAACAACAGAGGATGGAAGAACTTTTAATATTCATGGATCTGTTCTACATAATCCAGATGGAACTGTTTCAAAACTGGAAATAATACAGGATATGACAGAACTTACAACAGCACATAATCATGTAGAAACCCTTCTTGCAGAAAAAGAAATTATTCTTAAAGAAGTTCATCATAGAATTAAAAATAATATGCTGACAATAATGGGACTTTTAACTTTTCAGGAACAATCCTTAACTGATAAAAAAGTAATAGATGCATTTGAAAATACCAGAAACAGGGTTCAGAGTATGATGGTATTATACGACAAACTTTACAGGTCCAGTAATTATCAAACTATTCTAATAAAAGAATATCTCGAAACCATATTAAAAGAAATAATTTCTGGATTCACATATAAGGAAAATGTAAAACTAAAATGTGACATTGAAAATATCCAACTTGATCCTGGAAAAGTTTTTAATTTAGGCATAATTATTAATGAACTAATTACTAACAGCATGAAATATGCAGTGAATGACAGTAAAAATATTTCAATATATGTTTCAGTTAGAGTAAAAAAGGAACTAATTATATTTACTATTAAAGACAATGGAAACGGCTTCCCGGATACTGGAACCATTAGTAATTCCGGAGGCTTTGGTCTGGAACTTGTTAAAATTCTCTCAAATCAAATATCTGCAGAGATCTCTCTCTCCAATGATAATGGAGCAAAAGTAATACTAAAAATGAAGAACACTCCAGGTATCAAATAATGATAGATAAACAGCAAACCATACTACTGGTTGAAGATGATGCAATAATTGCTCTGAATCAAAAGAGCCAGTTAACTAAACGAAATTACAATATAATTCATGCAGGTTCCGGAGAAAAAGCTATTGATTTATTTAAAATTTCCAAAGAGTTAATTGATTTGATTCTTATGGATATTGATTTAGGAAAAGGAATTGACGGAACACAGGCTGCCAGTGAAATACTTAAAATTAAAACACTGCCTATAGTTTTCCTATCATCCCATACAGAACAGGAAATAGTAGAAAAAGTAGAATCAATTACATCCTATGGGTATGTTGTAAAGAACTCAGGCATTACAGTATTAGATGCATCTATTAAAATGGCTTTTAAATTATTTGATGCTCATAAAAATATATTACAACATAAGACTGATGCAGAAATAACAACAGAAATACTACAAAAATCTGTAGATAACCTCAGTTTCCTGAGCACAATCTCACAGGAGCAGGCAGAAACACATAATTTAGATAAATTGATTCAATTAATTATTAAACAATTACAAAATCTTACAAATGCTGTTTTTGTTACCTTCTCTGAATATGTTAGTAAAGAAAAACTATTAAAAAACATGAAAATATATGCAGATCAGGCAATAATTAATCTTGGAATTAAAATAGTAGGAAAAAAAATACTTGATACAGAAGTCCCCGTTAATGATGCATACTTCAAAGATATTACTACAGAAAGAATTAAGGTTTTTCCATCTCTTTATGAAGATACTAATGGTGCTGTCAATTTAAAAGTATCAACAGCCTTGCATAAAACTTTAAAATTAGGAAATATTTGGGGACTTTCTTATGCCATTGACAATGAACTCTTTGGAGGTTCAGTATTTGCCCTAAAAAAAGATCAGCAGGCTCCAGATAAAAAAGTTTTGGAATCGTTTATAAATATAAGCTCTATATCAATTCGAAGACTAATTTTAGAACAGAAACTTAGATATCGTGTAGAAAAACTTAATAATATAAATGATATAAACATGCAATTATCAACCAAGGAAAATAAAATACATATAATGCAGGACATGTTGGATAATTATGAAGAAGCAATTTGGACTGTGGATAAAGATTTAAAAATTACATTTTTAAATTCGTATTTTAGCAAAGATTATAAAAAGGCATTTGGAAGAGAAATAAAAATAGGATTAGGCACATTTAGTAAATTCCGTTCTAAAGCAGAAAAAGTATGGAGACCTAAATATGAGTTGGCCCTAAAGGGAGAAAGGGTTAGCTTTGAATATAAAGAAAATGCTCACAGGGGCATAAGATATTTCCAGGTTAATTTGAATCCTATTCATATAAATAATAAAATTACAGGAGTTTCTGCAATATCTGTTGATATTACCAGACAAAAACTTACAGAGCTTAAGGTTCTGGAAGAAATATCAAAATCCCAACAATACCTGGATATTGCAGGAGTAATGTTTGTTGCAATTAATATAGATAGCAATATTACTTTAGTAAACAAAAAATTATGTAGAACTACAGGATATACCGAAAAAGAACTGATAGGAGAAAACTGGTTTAAAAAGATGATTCCAGAACGCTTGCAAGCAGAAATTATCCCTGTTTCCGAAAAACTATTTTCAGGTAAAATAGAACCCGTAGAATATTTTGAAAATCCAATATTAACCAAAGATGGACAGGAAATTATTATCGCCTGGCATAATACAATACTTAAGGATGGAAATGGAAATATTACAGGGCACCTTAGTTCCGGCAATGACATCACCAGTAGAATAAAATCTGAAGAAGCAATTAAAATTTTACTCAAAGAAAAAGAGATCATACTAACAGAAGTCCATCATAGGATAAAAAACCATATGACCACTCTAATTAGTCTTATAGCTCTTCAAACAAATACTGTAAAAGGTAAAGAAGCTGAAAATGCTTTGCTGGAAATAGAAAATAGAATTAGAACCATGATGGTACTTTATGAAACTCTTTATCAGTCTACAGATGTTCAACATGCATCTACTAAAAAATATCTTTCTTCTTTAATAGATAATATTATAGGAAATTTTACTACTTCAAGTACTATTTTAGTAAATAAAAATATTTCCGATTTCCAATTGAATGCAAAAAGGATATTTAATTTGGGAATTGTAATTAATGAACTTATTACAAATATAATGAAGTATGCATTTAAGGATAGACCCTCAGGACAAATAGATTTTTCGATAATTTGTGAAAAAAATATAATGGTCATAAGTGTAGCAGATAACGGAATAGGACTTCCTTCTGATATAGATTTAAATAATAATCCGGGATTTGGAATGAAACTTATAAAAATGCTTGTAGAGCAAATGGATGGAGATATACAAATAGAAAGAAAAAATGGCACAAAATTTATTATAAATTGTAAGCTGGAAGATTCTTAATCCAAATAATCTTTGCATAAATCCTTCTATCTGGATTGATCCAGAAGCCACAAAATTACTTCTTCATTAGAAAATGTTCTGGACCAGGAATTATGGCCTGTGTTTTCATATTCGGTATACAAAGGATCACCTCCTGATTTTATAAGTGCATTTATCATAGTTCTGGAATGTTTTGGAGATACAACAGTATCATCTTCTCCATGAAAGGCCCATATAGGAATATCTTTAATAAGATCTGTTAATTCCTCATCTCCAGCTCCACAAACAGGTATACCTGCTGCGAATTTATCAGGGAATCTTTGTAGAATTTCCCATACTGCATAACCTCCCATCGAAAAACCAACTGCATAAATACGATCCAAATCAACAGGGTATTCTGCAATTATTTCCTCAAGCATTTCAATTGTTAATTTCATAGGCAAAGTTGGATTTTTTTTCATTCTATTTAGATCCGCATTAGGTGGTATATCTGACCACTGAAATTTTAATGGGCATTGAGGAACAACAATTATTACAGGCACCTGAAATTTTTCTGTTATTTTCAAGATATCTTTAGGGCTTCCCAGAACAGGTAATATATTGTCACTGCCCCTACCTCCGGAACCATGGAAAAATAATATCAGAGGGTATGATTTTAAATCATTGTTGTCTAATAAAATTTCTGGTAAATGGAGTCTGTAGTTTAACTTTTCTCCATCCTTATTCTCATAAGACATGGCCTCATAAGAACCTGCAGCACTTAAAAAAGAAGAAAGTGTTAAAGCAAATATTAAAATAAAAATATATTTCATTTTTTATTACCTTATAAGATAATAGCACAGAAACTAATATTTTGTAGCCTAACTAATTAATACTTCTCTAAGATGATCTATACCTGGGAGCTTTTCTTTATGCAGAAATTTCCTCATATACTATGGCAATTTTTATGGCATCCGGATTTAATTCCAGGGGAGAATTTAAGGAAGGGCCATTTTTATCAATTTGTTGTATTCGATCCAGATCGTAATCCACTAATTCAGCGGAGCTTAGTTTATGCTCTTCAAGCAATAACTGAAAATCTATTATAGAGAATTCATCAAATTTTCCTTTCTACTTATCCTTGTTCATGAAGTTTTCCATTTTACTCTTTTTTCTGTGTTAGAAGGCTCACCAGGGGATTTAAGACCAAAGAGACTATCATACCAATTGTTCCTGCTTCGGGAGATGAAAATCCATAGATATACATTCCAAGAGTTACACTTAAGCCCACAATAGCCGATGTCCATGCTCCGTATTTATTTGTAAACTTTGTAAAAAGACCCCATACAAATGGCCCTAAAAAAGCTGCTCCAATAGCCCCCCAGGAAACTCCCAGAATAGATACAATAGTGGAAGGTTTTATGAGTGCAATAATAACTGATAATATTATAAAAAAGACACTACCTGCTCTCATTAATCCTGTAAGTTTTGCATCACTTATTTTGTTATTAATAAATCCTGCATAAATATCTTTTACCAGAGAAGAACTGGATATTAATACAAGGGATGCAAGAGTGGACATAGAGGCAGAAAGTATAAGAATTAAAATTATTATAAAAAGATAGTCAGGAATTACAATACCCATAAGTGCAGGCATTAGCGCATCAACATTAAGAGAACCACTTTCAAACACTGCAGGAGCAGTTTCAGGATTAATATAAAACCGTGTAGTAGATCCAACAAAATATGCTATCCCACCTACTAATAAAGCAAAAACTGTAGATGCCACCATTCCTGTTTTTATAGATTTCTGATCCTTAATTGCATAAAATTTCTGAACAAGCTGAGGCATGGCAAAGGGTGCAACACTGGTTAGAAAAACAAGGGAAAAGAGAGGCCATAATCCTGGAGGTCCAACAATATCAGTTAATTTTGGATTTATTTCAGATAGTCCTACAGTAATATTCGCAATTCCACCTGCTTTGCTAAGTGTAAAAACCAATAACATAATTACACCAACTGTCATTACCATTCCAAAAAATGTATCCAGTACCGCCATTGATTTGTAACCACCCATAACAAGATAGATAGCTGTAAACACTCCCATAAAAACTACTGCATGCCAGTATTCTATTCCCTGAAAAGAATATTTAAAAAGATAGGAAAGTCCAAT
>DAOVSY010000096.1 GCA_030633365.1 Spirochaetaceae bacterium
GAAGGAATGGGAACTGCATATACAGCAGTTTCTTCTGATTCCGGATATATTGAATCAAATCCTGCAGGCAGCTCTATTCTTGATTATACAGAGTTGACTCTTAATCATAATAACTGGATTGCAGATACCAATATAGAGGGTGTCGTTTACACCACACGATTTGATAATTTAGGTATAGGAATTGGTGGCAAATTTCTCTATGTCCCTTTTTTAGAGTACAACAGATGGGGGGAAGAAGAAGCAAGCGGCTATTATTCAGAAACTATAGCAACTATGAATCTTTCCTACAATTTCTTTTCCAGTTATTATTTTTATGGACTGTCTTTAGGATTAAATTTAAAAGGTGCTTATAGACATCTTCCTGAAGATATCTACGAAAATCAATCAATTGCTGTGGGTATGCTGGATATGGGATTTTTATCCCGCATGAATTTCCTCAAATTCTACGCATCACGAGAGAGAAATTTTTCTATTGGGGGTGTTGTGAAAAATTTTGGACCTCCTGCACTCGATGAACCTCTACCAACTATAGCTACAGTCGGTATGTCATATTCTCCTATTAGACCGATTATTATATCTTTTGATTTTAATTATCCTTTTAGCCCCTGGATTGATAGTAATGAATGGGAAAAATGGAATATAGCTGCTGGTATAAATGCAGTTGTTACAGATTTTTTCTCAATTCATGGAGGATTTTCCCACAGAGGATCAAATCCTAAGTTTACAATAGGAAGTGGTCTGATATTGGAAAAAATTAATCTAAATATAAACTATACACTTGATATGACAACCCAATTGACTGCAGTTGATAAATTTAGTATAGAAGTCTCTCTTCCTTTAGGTGATAAAGGAAGAAATTCTGATTCAAGAAAAGTAGATGAGTACTATCTTGCCGGACTGGAATCTTATGCAAAAGGAGATCTATTAAAAGCTATTGAGTACTGGCAGGCAGCTTTAGAAATTGATCCAGAATTTCAACCAGCCTCAGAAAATATGCTTGTTGTAAAAACTGCAATTGCACTGCAAAAAAATATGGAAGCCCTTAATGTGGTTGAATAAATTATTAAACTTGTTTAATAATTATTTTGGTATTCTTTTTTTTAATTTTTTATATATAGCAAATAGGGATAAGTCTATTTTATTATCATCCACCCATTTTGACAGCTTATCTTTCTCCTGATCATTCAGATTTTCTATTTTCTTTTTATAAATTTTCCCTGAAAAATATTTATCAAGATATAATACTAATTGCTTCATATCTTCAGGCTTACTATTTACAAAACTATTATCATCTGAAGCAGCTAAAGAATTAATTATACTGATTTTATCATTTGATTCGTTAAAATGGAGAATTTTTTCCACCTCTTTAACAAACTCATCTTCTTCAAAAACTATTTTGTCCATTGCAAGTCTTAAAGATAATCTCTTTTTTGATGATTTTTCGGAGTTTTGATCTTTTTTTACCAGAATAAAAAATACAGCAATTCCTCCGCCAAAAGATAAAGCAAGTTCATCAATAATAGGAATAGGATCTCTAATTACAAAAGAAGCTATTAGATAAATAAGAAGAAAAGCTGCTGCAGAAAGAATAAAACGGGGAATAAACTTAATATCACTAATCCAGCTTTTAACTGCAGACTCTATTAACCGATACAGATCATTTCTGAACATTGTAAGGCTCTCTACCCTTGGTTCGTTGCCGTACAATCCTACTATATCGAAACCTTCATCAATTTTCAAAAGAAAATCAGATTCCGAAAAAGGATGAAGAAAAAGAGAAGATCCATCCTTTCTATTTATATGAAATATTGTTAATTTTTTTTTATTATTCATTATTATCCCTATGATAAAATATATGAAAGCCCTAAATAAGCTTTTCTAAAACTGATTATAACAGTAACAGTTAAAGATAAAAAGCCCAAAAAAAGATCAGTTTTAAACCAATGTCCACCAAGAATAAATGCTCCAATAGATGCAACTAAAATTATCAATAACATAATTGCTGCAAATCTGTTTTTCTTTTGTAAACTTATTCTAAACAAAATTTCAAAATACATTACTCCACCTAATGAAATAAAAATTATTATCTTATTCCAAATAAGTATCTGATTTCCAAGAAAAATATTAATAATTACTTTTATAAGAGAAAAATATGTAATAAATGAAATACCAAGAAAAAAAAGATTCCATAAAAGATCTAATTTTATATATTTTGCTTTTTTTTCAGAACTCTCTCCTGTAGAGGAATGACTCTGATAACCTGAATACAGTAAGAAAATTCCTATACCCAAAGGAGCAGTTATTTTTAATACTATCCCGGAGAGAATTAGAGCCCCTGTACCAAGAAAATATAAAGAATTCTCATAGATATCAGCCATTCTCTTTATCCATAATTAACAATACCTTTTCAAGTTTAAACAGTTCAGCATATTTTCTGGCAGACATCCCCAAATCGTCTTTAATAGTAATATCTGCGCCTGATTCAATTAGTACAATAGCAGAATCCTCTGCCTGGCGACCTACAGAAAGAACAAGAGCGGTTTGGCCGGATTTACTCTTTAGATCAAGTTCAGCTCCTGCTTTTATCAATTTAATCAGAATTTCTGTGTTTGACTCTGCAGCAGCGTCCATTAAAGGAGTATTACCCCTGTCTCCACTAATACTATTTATATTGGAACCTTTATCCAAAAGAATAGAGGCAATATTGATATGGCCCTTTCTTATTGCAATATTCAGCAGGGAAACACCAGTTGTGTCACAAATATTTGGAGAAAACCCTGCATTTAGAAACTGTTCCAATGCCAGACTTTCACCTTCAGATACAATATCAAATAGATCTCTATTACTAAGCTCAAAGCCCATTTCAAGGATTTTTTCTTTTGCTTCTTCTATATATTTTGCATTTTTTATTCTTACAAATTCAGCCAAAATATATTCTTTTAGTTTATTCTCACTGGAGATAAGGACAGCTTTACCATTACAGGAAGGAATATTTTCGTTTTGATTACCAAATATTACAAAAGGTTTATTAAGACCTGAAAAAAATCCTGTGGAAAAAATTATTTCCGTATTAAAAATTGAATTATTATCCCAGATAATAATAATCAGATCATTTTTCTCCAGGCAAGAAGAAAGACCGGATTTATGCTTGATATCATTACTGTAAATCGTAGGATTAGACCCAAATTGGCGGCACAAAGCTTTAATTTTCTCTGCTGTTTCAATTTTTTGGGAACTACTTAGAATCAAGACTTTCATACATCGAACATCGGCATATTATTCCGGATTCAAAGCTTTTTATATTCTTCAATCATAACAGCAAAAGAAGAATCTTCTTTCTTAAGTTCCTTTGATCCTCTTGTTATATTACATAGACTTAAACCAAGTTCCCTGGCTATATTCCTCTGACTCATACCAGCATCAAGAAGTCTTACAAGAGCCCACCTGTTTGCAACCCCTGTAGTTTCAGAATTAGTAAGCAGGCTCTTTAAAAAGTTTTCTATTAGTACGGGATCGGTACACGCAGCCAGAGTTTGTGAGAGTTCCTGCATGGCATTTTCATTTATTTTTCGCTCTTCCATATCTATCTAATATACAACACTTAGCGATTCTGTCAATAGAAACAAATGAAAACATCAAGACTCTCACATAAGGGCGTCTTTACAGGAAAGTGGGATTCCTTGAAACAAGAAGGAAAATATTATATTCTTCTACACATATGAATAATTTTCACACTCACACATGGCGGTGCAAACATGCTTCAGGAACAGTAAAAGACTATGTCGATGCTGGTATAAAAAATAATATGAAAATACTGGGAATGAGTGATCACACACCCCTTCCAGACAACAGGTGGTCCCATGTAAGAATGGATATGTCTGAACTGGACGCCTATGAAGAAGAATTCAAGGAAGCAGAAACAGAAGATATTGTCCTTTTAAAAGGGCTCGAATGTGAATGGGATCCTATATATGAAGGATTTTACAAAGATGAACTATTGGGAGAAAGAAATTTTGACTTTCTTGTAGGTTCAGTTCATTACATTAAAAATAGTGGAGACTGGGGATATTTGAGTGAAATTCGCACGGCGAAACATCTGGCTAATTATGCTGAGATTTTAATTGAAACTATGCGAACAGGTATTTTTAGTTATATCGCTCACCCTGATGGATTTGGAGCTGGTTATATGAAATGGGATAGTAATGCAGAAGCTTGTTCTATTGATATTCTTACAGCAGCAGAGGAACTATCAATACCATTGGAAATAAACGGTTATGGATTACGTAAAAATAAGATTATAACACCCCATGGAGAAAGATCAGTTTACCCTTTATTAAATTTTTGGGAATTAGCATCTAAATTTAATATCAAGGCAATTTGTAATTCAGACGCACACAGATCTCAGGATGTAGATGCTTCAATTAAAGAATGTAGAGAAATTGCTGATAAATTTAATATCAAGTTAATAGATGATATAAGGAAATAGTAGTTTTAGGAAAAATACTCTAATATATTTATTAAATTTAATATTTTATATTGATTTATCATTCAACTTAAATTAGTTTTAAGTCATAGAGGTATATATGCAGGAATGTGAATTGATTGAGAGTTGCCCCTTTTATAATGGACAGTTAGAAGGTGATAAAGAACAAATAGAAGAAATGAAAGAAAAATATTGCAGAAAAAATAATTTAAACTGCGCAAGGTACATGATATTTATGGCCCTTGGCAGGGAAAGTATACCGAAAGAACTATTTCCTCATCAAAAAGACAGAGCATACGAAGTAATAAGCCTGGGATAAAAAAATATATTCTTTAACTTCCTATACCTGAATGTTATACTGAACTTGTTTTTAAAATAGGAATTTAAAAAAGGTGGAATTCTGTGGATTTAACAAAACACTGGCAGCATATAATAAAATCTTCTCCAGATGGGATTACCATAACTGATACCAAAGGTAAAGTTCTATTTGTATCAGATACTATTATACAAATTTTTGGTGCAAAAACAGAAAAAGATATTTTAGGTACAAATTTAATAGACTGGATTCATCCTGAAGACAGAGAAAAAGCAACTTTCTACATTAAAAACGCTTTAAAAGAGATTTCTACAAGTGGTGCTTCCGAATATAGAATGATCCCAATGGATAATACACATCTTTATCTTGAAAGTAAGGGAAAAGCTTTAAAGGACTTTAATAATAATATTATAGGAATGATATACAGCAGCAGAGATATCACTGAAAGAAAAAAACTTGAGAAAAATCATTTACATAAATCTAAGCATCAATCTATAGAACTACTTGCAGGCAGCATTGCTCATGATTTTAACAATATTCTAACTACTATCATGGGGCATATAAGTTTAATAAAAATGGATTTAACAGCTAAAAGTAATTTGCATTTAAACCTTGATGAAACAGAAAAAGCTATTACCCAGGCAAAACTTATAACAGAACAACTTTCATCCCTTGCGAATGGAGGCTCACCTGTATTTTCAACTTTTTCAATAAACAATTTGCTGAAAGAAGTATTAGAATTAATTATTCCAGATACAAATATAGAGTTCAATATTAGTAATTACAAGTCAACTATTAATGTATATGCAGATAGATCCCAACTTAATCGGGTACTAAGTAATTTGTTTCTTAATGCAATTGAATCTATGCCTGATGGTGGTAAAATTGAAACAAATATATCGAAAATTAAAGGATTTAAACATAAATTTCTTAATGATAAAAATGAATATTTATATCTATCAATTCGAGATACTGGTAAAGGCATAAGTAAAAAGGATATGCCACAGATATTTGACCCTTACTTTAGTACCAAATCCAGAGGAACAGGACTTGGGCTATATTCTGCTTTTTCAATTATTAAAAATCACAAAGGTCATTTAATTGCATCTTCCAATCCACCTGAAGGTTCTGTATTTTCAATCTACCTTCCTCTGGAATAAACGAAAATTTTATATTAAGATAAGCGCCATATATTTAAAGGATAGAACTAATGGAAAATAATAACACAACTACTGCTGGAAATTTTATTGAGAAAATAATTGAGAAAGATCTTTCAGATAAAAAAAATGATTCAAGGGTCGTAACCCGGTTTCCCCCTGAACCTAATGGATACCTTCATATTGGCCATGCTAAATCCATTTGTCTTAACTTCGGTCTTGCAGAAAAATATAATGGAACCTGCCATCTTCGATTTGATGATACTAATCCTGCTAAAGAAGAGGTAGAATACATCAAAGCAATTAAAGAAGATGTAAAATGGCTTGGATTTGACTGGGGTAAAAAAGAATATTATGCCTCAGATTACTTTGACAAACTTTATGAAATTGCAGTAAAGATGATAAAAGATGGGAATGCATATATAGACGGTCTAAGTCCTGAACAAACAAAGGAATACCGTGGAACACTCACCTCTCCCGGGAAAAACAGTCCGGACAGAGATCGATCGGTAGAAGAGAATCTGGATCTTTTTGAAAAGATGAAAAATGGAGAATTTGAAGATGGAAAATATTTGTTAAGAGCAAAAATTGATATGGCCTCTCCAAATCTGAATATGAGAGACCCTGCATTATATAGAATAAAACGAATGAACCATCACAGAACTGGTGACAAATGGTGTATATATCCTATGTACGACTTTACCCATCCATTATCCGATGCTTTTGAAAGTGTAACCCACTCTATCTGTACTCTGGAATTTGAAGATCACAGACCTTTGTATAACTGGTCTGTTAGTGAATCCGGTGTAGAAGCAAGGCCTCAGCAGATTGAGTTTGCCAGACTTAATATTAATTACACTATAATGAGTAAGAGAAAACTTCTTGAACTGGTAGAAAATAACTATGTATCCGGTTGGGATGATCCAAGAATGCCAACTATTTCCGGGTTAAAACGGAGGGGATACACTCCTGAATCTATAAGAGACTTTGCATCCAGAATTGGTGTTGCAAAATCCAACAGTACAGTGGACTTTGCATTACTGGAACATTGCCTTCGGGAAGACCTTAATATGAAAGCAAAAAGAGTTATGGCAGTTCTTGATCCTTTAAAGGTTGTTATTACAAATTATCCGGAAGATAAAACAGAGATGATGGAAGCAGATAATAATCCGGAAGATGAGAATATGGGGAAAAGAAAGGTTCCTTTCTCCAGAGAAATTTATATTGAAAAAGATGATTTTATGGAAGATCCTCCAAAAAAATATTTTAGACTTTCTCCAGGTAAAGAAGTAAGACTTAAACATGCCTATTATGTAACCTGCACGGATATAGTTAAAGATCCTGATTCGGGCGAAATAATTGAGGTCCATTGTACCTATGATCCGGAATCAAGAGGTGGAGGAACAGATGATGGGAGAAAAGTGAAAGGAACAAGTCACTGGGTTTCTGCAAAACATGCTTTTAATGCTGATGTACGATTATATTCTAATCTCTTTGAAAGTGAAAATCCGGAAGAAGCTACAGGGAATTTTCTGGATGATCTGGCACCAGACTCCCTTGAAACTCTTACCGGATGTAAACTGGAACCTTCTTTAAAAGAAGCAGTTTCTGGTGAATCTTTTCAGTTCATGCGAAAAGGGTACTTCTGTGTAGATACAGTTGATTCAAAACCAGGAGCTCCTATATTTAACAGAACAGTATCTATGCGTGATACATGGGCAAAACTTCAAAGAGATGCTGCAAAGAAGGCTAAAAATGATTCAGGTAAGGGTAATTAATGAATGCCCCCAATATGAGTAGCAACCCTTTTGGAGATACAGAAGTCGAGTATCCTGTCAGAGTTGCCATGAAGGCAATTACGTTCAGTAGGGGTCGCAGATCTGCGACCCCTACTGATAATAATAAATCTGCAATTGAAGGTGTTCTTGAAATATTACAACTGGAAGCATCTGACTGGAAAAAGAAAAATAGTAATGCAGGGAAATATGTTAGTTATTCTTTTGCTGTTAAAATTTTAAATGCTGATCAGTTGGAAAAATTGTATGCCATGCTGAATGATCTTGATGTGGTGAAGATGCTGTTGTAGAGACGTAGCATGCTGAGGTTGCATAGCCGAGCAAAAACGAAGTTTTGACCAGGCTAGGTCTGTACTACAGCAAACAAAATGTGATTCCGTCTAGATAATTGTGTCGGCATATAGGGATTAGGTGTGGTCAAGCCCGGCCCGTATATTGTTTTTTATTGCAATATTTGTTTGATTAGATTGATTTTTTTTCTATTAGCCAGCATCTGTGGGGTTTGTTTTTTTTGGAAAAATCTTCATCGAGTGTTGTGTTTGTTATGTTTTTTAATTGTATATTTTTAAATCTGCTGGGATCAAAATGGAATTTGGTATAATTTGTAGAAAATATTATATACCCCTCTTTGTCCAGGAGATCCAGACAAACCTTAATTAGGGAAACATAATCCCGCTGTATATCAAAGGTTCCTTCCATTTTTCTGCTGTTGGAGAATGTAGGTGGGTCTATAATTATAATATCATATTTTTTCCAATTCTTACGTTCATTACTTAGAAAATCTGCTGTATCAGAGGAATGAAATACGTAGTCTTTGTTTGCAAATCCATTGGCAAGTAAGTTCTTCTCTGCCCACTTATTGTAATTAACCGATAGATCTACTGTTTCTATGGATTTTGCCCCTCCTGCTGCTGCATAAACAGAAAAAGAACCTGTATAGGCATACAGGTTTAAGACTCTTTTACCCATGGCGCTGTCTCTAACCATTTCTCTGGTTTTTCTATGATCAAGAAATAAACCTGTATCTATATAATCATGTAGATTAACTAAAAAACTAAGACCATTTTCCTTTACAGAGACTAAATTTCCTGAATTATCAAGTTTTGTATGCTGTGAAATACCTTTCCTTGTTTTTCTGTTTTTGTAAAAAACCTGATCTTTTTTTACATATAACATTCTGGAAACTGTATCTGTTATTTCTTCTGAATTTGGAGAATTACTTTCCAATCCTTCCCTATAATCCAATATGTAAACAAAGGAACCATAAAAATCTACTGTTAATTTAAGTGAGTCTATATTTTTATCGTATACCCGATAGCTGTTTGTATTTAAAGTGGTAAAGTGTCTGCGCATTGCAAGATGGTTTTGTTTTAACAGTTTACCGAAGTCTTTTAGTATATAGTTCATAAGTGTAAGTTAGCATAAAATACATTCCTTTTCCACCGCGTCAGGGATTGCAGAGGAAATCCCGCAGCGGGTTTGTATATCCGTGTAGAGACGCCCAAATTGGGCGTCTGTA
>DAOVSY010000210.1 GCA_030633365.1 Spirochaetaceae bacterium
CTTGGCGGGAGTTTTGCTTTTTAGTTATGCTTTTTGCGCTATGGAACATATTGAATTTTAATAGTGCTTAATCTTAAATTCAATAAGAAATTCTGGCGCAAAATAGCAAAAAACAGACTCTAATAGTGCACTTAACAAAAGTCTGTAGTATATTATTAATATGTTGGAAATTATAAATGATGTTAGTAACTGGCTGAATAAGGGTGAAAGCCCGATTGTTATAGCTGTTTTAATAAATCTTGAAGGATCTGCAGTAAGAGGCCGTGGTGCAGTCATGGCAGTTAGCAGAGATGGCCTTATGGCAGGTTCTGTAAGTGGTGGTTGTATTGAATCCACAGTTTTATCTACAGCAGAAAGGATTTTTGAAACTGGTCAGGCGGAGATAATAAAATTTTGTCAGATTGATGATGAAATATTGGGATCAGTTTCTCCCTGTGGTGGTGAGGTCTCAATTTACGTAGGTATATTGGATACTGATCTTTTCAATTCTTTCTGTACTCTTGCCAAAGCTGGTACCGGAGGAAGTTGGGGGCTTCTGAGTTCCGGCTCAGAAAATAAGATTGGATCTATGTTTGTAATGGATCATGCTGGCAACTTCCTTTCTGGTTCTTTTTCAAATAATATTTTAACTGTGGAAACACAAGCCCGAATAAAATCAAAGGTTCTAAATTTAAATAAAACTGGAATATCTGCTTTAGAAGGTTTTGAAATATTTTCTGCTGTCTTAAAACCTGTACCCCAGCTTGTAATTATAGGAGCTTCTCATATTGGAATAGCCCTTGGTTCCATGGCCGGCTTAACAGGCTATAGAGTTACTATAATTGATCCAAGAACTGCATTTGCCAGAGAAGAAAGAATTGATTCCAATTATAAACTTTATAAAACCTGGCCAAGAAAAGCCTTTAAAGAGATTGTTATCACTTCATTTACTGCAGTTGCTGTAATTACCCATGATGCTAAGATTGATGATCAGGCCCTGGAGCTTGCTTTAAAAACAGATTGTTTTTATGTAGGTGCTCTTGGCAGTAGTTCTACACACAAAGAAAGAGTTGAAAGATTGATAAATGCTGGTATTTCAAAGTCTGATTGTAAAAAAATCCACAGCCCTATTGGTTTAAGTATTAAATCTGCAAATCCCGAAGAAATTGCTGTTTCAATAATGGCTGAAGTTATTAAAGAATATAGAGAGAAGTATGGTAAGTGATATTTACAATCATTTTGCTAAGAATTTCCTGATTGAAATTAATAGAGTGACGGCTTAGTATAATAAAATCAATTTTAACAGGGTGGTTGTGTGGAGAATCATATAGAACGAGGGGATATTGAAGTAATAAGAGAGGTGTTTGCCTATATTAGCAGATTTAGGGGAAAGTCTTTTGTTATTAAAATTGATAATGACATTATTGATTATGAATATTTTCCTATACTACTAAAGGATCTCTCAATTTTGCATCAGTCTGGAATTAGAATAATAATTGTACCTGGTGCCAGAAATAGAATTGATGAAGTTCTCTCTCAATACAATATTTCAAGCAGTTTTCATAATGGAATAAGAATTACCAATTCAGAAATGATCTCCTTTGTTAAAATGGCAGCTTTTGATGTTTCCAATAAAATTATGACAGGTTTATCTGGAAATAATATAAATGCTTTGGTTGGAAACTGGGTAAGAGCAAAAAGTCTGGGTATAATTGATGGAATTGATTATATAAATACAGGTTTAGTTGAAAAAATTCAAAAGGAACCTCTTTTGAAGGTTATGGAAAATTCCTTTATTCCCATCTTCCCCTGTATAGGATGGAATTCCAGTGGAAAACCATACAATATATCTTCTGATGAGCTTGCTGTTTCTATAAGTGAACTTATTGGTGCCGAAAAATTATTTTTTATAAATTCCGATCCAATTCTTAAATCTGATAATTATAAGTTTCCAACAAATTTTGGTATTTCTCATAAGGGACGAATATCCAGAATGAATATGGATACCGTAGATAAATTTCTCGAATTAAACAGTAATAAAAAAGAAGAACTTAAAAATATAAAAAGGGCCCAGACCGCTGCTAAGAAAGGTGTTCACAGAGTTCATATCCTTAACGGCAGAACCAAGGGAGTTCTTTTAGAAGAGATTTTTTCTAATCTTGGTGTTGGTACTATGATTCATGGAAATGAGTTTGAAAAAGTAAGAAAAATGGAATCAGTAGATATCTCCGGTGTACTTAGAATAATGGAGCCATTTGTTCAGAATGGAACTCTTCTTATTAGAAATAAACAAACTCTTTTGGAACAAATTGATAATTTTATAATTTATGAGACAGATAGTGTTATTCATGGTTGTGCATCATTAATAGAATATGAAGAAGGAATAGGAGAAATAGCAGCTGTAGCTGTTGATCAAAATTATATAAAACTGGGTATTGGCAGTAAGCTTATAAATTATCTTTTAGAAAGGGCTTCTAAAAATGGTATAGAGAAAATTTTTATATTAACAACAAGAACATCTGACTGGTTTGAAACTATTGGCTTTAAAAAAGGAAAATTATCTGATTTACCTGAACAAAAGCAGAAAGCTTATAATAATGACCGGAATTCAAATATATATTCCTATAATTTGAAAAATTATAATAGCTAGAATTGGGATAATTCCATAAAAAAGAAATAAGTAATCCTTACAAGAAAGTGTATTCTTTTCTATTCCTGTTTCGCCACTGTACAATCTTGATTCCAGTGCCATAGAACTTTCATCCGCACGATTAATAACTCCTGCTGTTATTGGTACAGCTAAAGAAATAATATTCCTTACTGGATTTCTACTGCCTTCTATAAAACGGGTTTTTCTTGCTTCTAAAACCTCATTAAGCATATCCATAAGAATTGGAATAAACATAATTGTAAGGCTTAGCTTCGATGCAACAGATACTTCATTGATAAATGGAATTGGTTTAAGTATTATATAAACAGCACTATGAATCTGTTCAGGCATGGTTGTAGCAGAAAAGATTAATCCTATAAATACAACCATAAGAAATTTCCAGGATTCTGAAAAACCTTTAATAAAACCCTCTTTTGTAATAAAGGGAATGGAGTCAATTATAATTTCTCCATGAGTTGTGAACAAAGTGCCGGCAAAAATAAGAGCAATTATAAAAAACACACCTTTCATTTCTCTTATAAGTCCAGCAGGAACCTGGAGTGTATGCAGGAAAAAAATAACTATAATAGAGGATAATACAATTATTCCAATAGAGCCTGTTCTGAAAATAAGTGTCGAATATAAAATTAATAGAATAAGCTTAAATCTTGTATCCATTTTATGCAGAATGGTACTGCCTTTCTGGAAATGGAAAAGATTTACTTCAGCCATGTCATTTGTTTAATAATTTCTAAATTATTTTTACCGTCAATAGAGAGTGGCGGAAAGATGTTATAGTGATGCAGTTTATTGATACTTTCAACTGGAGATCCATCTTCAACAATATTACCGTTTTCCATAATTATCAGCCGGTTTGCATGAAAAAGTATTTTTTCAATTTCGTGAGTTACACAAATAATTGTATGGCCATTTTTATGAAGTTCAATAATTTGCTTAAGAATATCAACTATTCCCTTGTAATCAAGATTTGAAAATGGTTCATCTAAAAGAATTATGCTGGGATTCATTGCCAGAATACCTGCAATAGCCAGTTTTCTTTTTTCTCCCCCTGAAAGTTTGTGCGGGCTATGGTCTTTAAGATGCAGCAGTCCTACAGATTTAAGAGATTTTATTACTCTCTCTTTAGTTTCAGATTTTGAGAGTCGTAAATTGACAGGACCAAAGGCAGTATCATCCCATACTGTCTGGGACACTATTTGGCTGTCTGCGTCCTGAAATACAAGTCCAATATTTTGACGAACTTTTCTTATTTGAGATTGAACTGAGCTTCCATCAAATAATACTTCACCCTTATTAGGTTTATATAATCCATTTAAATGTCTTAACATTACTGTTTTACCGGATCCGTTTGCTCCGGCTATTACAATGAAGTCACCTTTTTCAACAGAAAAACTAATTCCTTTTAATGCTTCAGTTCCATCTCTGAATTTATGATGTAGATTTTTTACTTCCAGAAGGCTCATTCCAGTCTTGTTTTATCCTTATTTAGAGAATCTTCTATAAGTGTATGCATTTTTACACCAATAAGGGCAGCAGCTATAACTTTTAATGCATCACCTATAATAAATGGTAGCATTCCTGCCAATAAAGCATCTCTCCAGAGCATATCCAGTGATAGTTTTAACCAGGGGATTCCTGCTGCATAGATGGTGAGAACTCCAGCTGTTAATGCCAATAAATCTCTAAAAAAGGATCTGTTCCCATGTTCTGATATAAAGCCTGTAATAAATGCTGCAGGAAGATATCCCAGTAGATATCCCCCTGTAGGTCCGGCAATTCGTGCCAACCCTGATGCTCCTCCTGCAAAAACAGGTAATCCCAAAGCTCCAAGAAGAAGATATGTAAAAGCTACAGCTGCACCTTTTCTGCTTCCCATAAGTAGTCCGGAGAGGATGATTACAAAATTACTAAGTACAATTGGGACAGGTCCCAGGGGTATTGCAATATAACCCCCAATTACTGTCAATGCTGTAAATATAGAAACAAAGACTGTCTCTTTAACTGAAATTTTAGATTCCATTTATTCGTTTGTTTGAGAAGTTTTGGTAACTGGAACCAATGATTTTACAATCTTTAACAAATCGAAAATTTCCAATGGCTTTGAAAAAACTGCTTTTACACCAAATTCTTCTGCAAGACCTGTTATAGATTCATTTTCAACAGGTATTTTACCTGAAATGGCAATTGTTTTAATATCAGGATAATTTCTAGCCAACTCCATAATTAATTCAAGTCCGCCTTTTTCAGGCATAACCAGATCTGCAATTATAAGGTCTATTTTCTGTTTTTCCACAAAACCCATAGCCTGTTTACCATTTTCAGCTGTAAGCACTTTATATCCAGTTTTGTTAAGGCTTTTGTATATCATATTTCTGACTAATTCTTCATCATCAACAATCATTACTGTTGGCATGTGTGTCTCCAGGTTATATATTTTTCCAGTAAGGTTATGCTAGTAAAATTTATTTTAAGATATAGTAATACTTCAATTTTGTCACTCCCTTTTACACGATTGTGAGGGACTTTAGTTGAGGATCTTTTGAGTTTTATATACACTGTAACTATGAATAAAACTTATTATAGTGCTTTGCTTATTGTTGACCTTCAGGTGGATTTTTGTCCGGGAGGATCTCTTCCTGTAATTGGTGGAGATGAAATTGTTAGTGGTATTAATAAGCTGATAAATAATTCTGCCTACAGGCAGGAGGATCTGTTTAGAAAGATTGTCCTTACTTCTGACTGGCATCCTATGTCCCACATTTCATTTGCTTCTACTCATAATCTTGATCCATTCAGCACTAAGGAAGTTATGGGCTGTAAAGTTACACTTTGGCCTGATCATTGTGTGGAGGGAAC
>DAOVSY010000329.1 GCA_030633365.1 Spirochaetaceae bacterium
ACTTCTTCCACTATTGGGTATAGGTGGAATCCAGTTGCTTAGGGCAGAAGCCCCTGGCCCTTCAATGGATAAAATTACCCCTAAAATAACACAGACAGCAAAAATACTGTGGCTGATATATGTTGGTTTTACTGTTATTGAAATAATACTATTAATGTTAGGCGGTATGTCCCTTTTTGATGCATCTACACATACCTTTGGCACCATGGCGACTGGAGGATTTTCAACCAAAGCTTCTAGTGTCGGAGCTTTTGATTCTGCTTATATACATATTGTAATTACAGTTTTTATGGTATTGGCTGGTATGAATTTCAATCTTTTCTATAAAGTAATTTCCGGTAATTTTAAAGGATTTTTTAAAGATACAGAAATGAGAGTTTATCTTTCTATATTTTTACTTATATCTGTTTTAATTAGTATAGATCTTATGGGTACATATGGTAGTTTTGGTAAAAGTCTCCAGTATGCAAGTTTCCAGACTGCTTCAATTCTAACCACTACTGGTTATGCTTCTACGGATTTTGCTCTCTGGCCTGCTTTTTCAAAGAATGCTTTGTTTTTTATTATGTTTGTCGGTGGTTGCTCCGGTTCTACAGGAGGTGGAATTAAAGTAGTTAGAATAGTAACTCTAATTAAACTGGCTTTTAATGAAATGAAGCAGATGGTATATCCCAGAGGTGTTTTTCCCTTGCGTATGAATGGTACTATAATGAAGAAAGAGATCGTCTATCCTATTGCTGGTTTTTTCTTTCTTTATATTTTTTTACTTTTAGCAGTAACTCTTGGAGTTGCTTCCGGGGGATATGATATTATCACTTCTTTTACCACTGCTTTGGCTACATTGGGGAATATAGGTCCGGGATTTGGTCTTATTGGTCCTGCTTTAAACTATTCATTTTTTCCTGATTATATAAAATGGATTTTAAGTACTGCAATGATGCTGGGCCGGTTGGAAATTTATACAGTACTAATTCTTATAACTCCTAAATTATGGAGATCCTGACAATGAACCACACTCTTGAATTAATAAATAATAGAAAATCTGTTAGAAAATTCGCAGAGAAAAATATAAGTAAGGATGATGTTAACTCTATTATCCATTCTTCAATGAGAGCCCCAACAGCCGGTAACCAGATGCTCTATTCAATAATTGAAGTTGATGATCAAAATATTAAAGACAAGCTTGTAAAAACTTGTGATAATCAGCCTTTTATAGCTACTTCTCCTCTTGTTTTGTTGTTTTTAGCAGATTATCAGAGGACATATGATTTGTTTCTTAGCTCAGGTGTAAAGGATTATGGTTTAACGGAAGGAATTAAGCATAGAACCCCTGGAGTTGGGGATTTTATGCTGGCCAGTTGCGATGCACTTATTGCTGCACAAAATTCGGTTATAGCCGCGGAATCAATGGGTATTGCTTCCTGTTATATAGGTGATATTATGGAAAATTATGAGATCCATCGGGAAATGTTCAATTTACCCGAATATACTTTTCCAATTACAATGCTGTGTTTTGGTTTTCCTGTTGGAGATTATAAAGAGAGGAAAGTTACTCCCAGGTATCCAGAGGAGTATATTCATTTTAAAAATCAATACAGGAGATTTGAAAAGCCCGATTTCGAAAAAATGGTCAAACCAATAAAAGATACTTATTTTAAAAGTGAAAACTACCTTGGTAATTCACAAAATATTGGTCAACATTTTTATACCAAAAAATTTACAGCCGATTTTACTATTGAAATGAATCGTTCTGTACAAAAAGCTCTTGATATATGGTCAGGAGCTTAGCAGGTCACTATATCTCTTAATTTCTCCATGTAACTCATCAATAGAAACATATCTTGCTTTTCTAATAGTTTCTTTTCCCTGTATAAAAACTAGTATTCCCGGTATTGTAAATATTGAAAATTTACCCGCAGCTTCTGGTAGTTCATCCAGATCAATATATCTTGCGTCCATATTAGGAAACTCTTCGATCATTTCTTCAATTTTGGGAATTAAGGCAACACAAACTCCACAATCCTTTCTGGATAAATAAAGCATCTTCATATCACCGGATTCTGTAAAATTATCAACTTCTGTTATTGTATTTATGGTTTTCATATGAGGGTTATTAAACATTTCTAAAAAGTTGTCAATAAGATATTTAAAAAATATTTTAAATTGCTTGCAAATATATATTTTTTTATTAAAATTAAGGAATGTATAAGAATAGTGACTATTTTGAAGTTGAGGATAAACTTACATTAGTTGATGGAAAAATCGAAACTATATCAGAGTATATATCCAAATACAAAGAGATAAACAATTTACAAAAAGAAGAATTGCTTATTCCGGTAGATTTGGACCCTGGAGAATCTCTATTTGACGGAGCATTTCAAAAAATTATTTATAGACTTAATTCAAATATCATAAGCGCAGAAGAAGAAAGCACTTTTAAACTTATACTTGAGAATAATTCTGATGCTGTAATTGAAATTGATAAAAATAATAAAATATTAAGTATTAACTCTGCCTGTTCAGATATATTTGAGTATAAAGAAGAAGATCTAATTAATAAAAGTTTAAATACAATAATAGTAAAATCTTATCATAAGGACTTTGAGCATAGATCTTCTGAGTACATTCATAGTTTTTCTGAACCTAATAAAATCCTGGAAGAGGATATACATGTTTTTAGAGGAAAAACTAAATATGGTGATGTACGAACCTTTGAAACATTTTTTACTTCAATAAATATGAATTCAGAATCTATTAATCTTATGGTTATACGAGATCTTACTCATAACCCGAGTATTTTAGATGAACTTAAAGAAAGTCAAAACAACTATGCAGCACTTTCAGATACTATTTCTGAAGCAATTATTAGAATAGATGAAAAATTTAAAATAATTTATGCAAATAATGCAGTTAAAGAGATTATTGGATATGATAAAGATGAATTAATTGAACAGGATTTTAAAATGATTTTTCCTTTATCTGAATTTAAAAGATACGAAAATGAATTTAGAAAATATTTTTATGTAGATTTTAAAGATCGAAATGACATGGGAATGAAAAAAGTCATGGAAATTCTTGGGAGAAATAAAAATAGAGGTATTTCCCCGTTGGAAATGTCCTTTGGTAATTCAAAAGATATTAGTGGTAGGACTCTTACCTGTATAATAAGAGATATTACCAAAAGAAAAAATATTGAACGTAAATTAAAGCAACTGGCTTTTCATGATAAATTAACAAGTTTGGGTAACCGTGATTTATTTGATTCGGAAATGAAAACATTTTTTACAGATCTAAATAAAAATCCGGAAATCCATGGTGCCTTGTTCTTTCTTGATTTGGATGGATTTAAACAAATAAATGATACTTTTGGACATCATGCCGGAGATGAACTTTTAATAATTACAGCCAGAAGACTACGTGATAGTTTACGTGACAGTGACAGAGTTTATAGATTTGGCGGTGATGAGTTTGTTATTTTAATACGAAGTATTAAAAACAGGAGCCAGGCAGCTACAATAGCAGGTAATGTTCTTAATGAAATAAGAAAATCCTATACTTTAAAATCTTTATCTAATAAACCAAAAGTAAATATTGGTGTTAGTATAGGTATATCAGTTTTGCCTGAAAATGGCTCTGATATTGATACTGCTACTAAAAATGCAGACCTCGCTATGTATAAAGCTAAGGACACTGGTAAAAATAGATTCATTTTTTATAGTGAAGATCTAAATGCTGTTGCCAGTAATCGTTGGAATATTGAGCAGGGTATGAAGATTGCTATTACTAATGGTGAAATACAAATGTATTATCAGCCGATTATAAATGAGAAGGGTAAAATTAAGGCAGTTGAATCTTTAATTAGATGGTTTCATCCAATAAAAGG
>DAOVSY010000097.1 GCA_030633365.1 Spirochaetaceae bacterium
ACTAATAATGGGACCCCTACACTTCGTGTAGCCCATTTTATCTTTCATAACGCGATAAATCGCGAATCTACATATAATTATCTATTAAACAATTCTGATTAAAAAGTTCGTCCAGTAATCTCTTCAAGTTTTGATTCTACTGTTTCTTTGGCTACCAGTACCTCAGATTCTTCCCCTGCAATATAAATTCTTCCAAATTTTCCATATCCGGTAACATTAATAATATTAATGTTTGCAGCTTTTTCAGCTTCATTTGCAGCATAGAAAGCATAACCTGCGGGTTCCAGTTCCAATACAAACAAAGTATCGCCCCGTAGAACCATATTTCCAAATCTAACCTTATTTATTAACTGAGCATGATAATCGCTTATATTTTTTATAAGCTGACTTGTCATAATTTTTGGTTTCATCCGATCAGCTTCTGTCAGATCCAGTTCTTTCAAAATAGCTTCACCTGCCTGACGAGTGTCTCCCTGATCATCGGAATGAACTTCAAGCAAACCAAAAGACCTCTCTACAATCTGAATACCCGGAACAACACCAGTAGATTTAAGAGCTATATCGGTAAGACGATTTATTTCTATACCAGGAGCTATTTCGACTATTGCACAGGATTGACCACCTACAGGAAAATATCCTCTGGAGATAGTACACATATAGGACGCCATCTGAAGTTGAAGAGAGTCAATATAATTAAACGTTCTTAGATCTATTTCACTCATTATTCCACTCCGGAGTTATCTAAAGGCAATCCAGCATCAACTGAAGCATCCGGTCTTGGAATAAGATGAACAGAAACTACTTCACCTACTCTTTCTGCAGCCTTACTTCCAGCATCCAATGCAGCTCTTACAGCGGCTACATCGCCTCTGATAATAGCTGTTACATAACCTCCACCTGTTTCCTCGTGTCCTTTTAAATCCACCTTAGCGGCCTTAACCATAGCATCTGCTGCTTCAACCATTGCAGCAAAACCACGTGTTTCTATCATACCTAGGGCACTTCCTTGTTTATCTGCCATATATCCTCCTATAGGTTAACCAAAAATGTTATAATTTTAACATTATTAATAAATTATACCCTTAAGAGAAGAGTTGTCAAGAGAAAAAATACTTTTATTAGTTCCTTGTAAATTTGATTAAGCTGTGTTAATTTTTTAACACTGTTACCCTAATTTTTAATGGGTTTAAAAAGAGGTTGTAGGGATATGCTTTCCAGACAGGAAAAAAGGCTTAATAGAATAGTAAAAATGCTGCGTTTGGCTAACCCAACTACAGTAAACAAACTCTCTTCTGTAATGGATGTTTCACATATGACCATACGTAGAGATCTGGAAATGCTTAAAGATCGTAATTTGGTTGATATTTTCCATGGGGGAGTTATTCTTAAAGAGGATTCTAAACAGGAAAAACAACACCCTTACTCTCTGTCCTATGCAAATAAACAGATGAATCAGGAAAAAAAGCATATTGCTATAAAAGCTTCTGCTTTTATAATGAGTGAAGAAACTATTATCCTGGACACAGGTTCTACAATGGAATATTTTGCAAGAGCACTTCCGGATTGTTTTCATCTTACAGTTTTATGTTTTACCTTAAACAGCCTTGTTCACGTTTCTAAAATGGAGAAGACAGATATCATCTTTCCTGGCGGATACTTCCACGAAAACACCCTTATGTTTGAAAGCAAAGAGGGGATAGAATTAATTAAAGCACATCCTGCAGATACTGCATTTATATCTGCCAGTGGTATTAGCCTGGAAGCTGGTGTGAGCTGTTCAAATGATTACGAGTTTACAACTAAAACTGAAATGATAAAATCAGCAGATAAAAAGATTTTACTTGCAGATTCTTCAAAATTTAATAAGATAGAAAATACTTTATTTGCAGAATTAACTGATTTTGATGTGATCATAAGTGACAAAGGTATTCCGGATGAATACAAAGACTACTGCATTACCCGGAAAATTAAACTTATTCTTGTATAAAGGTACTATTAAATTCCGATAAAATCTCTTATTAACATAGAACTTTCAATTGCTTCACCTTTTTCAAGCAACTCTCCAAATTTACCCATACCAAAATCCACCATTTTATTATGAAGACCCTCGACCCAGCGAATACTCTCATTTATGGCTCCTTTGGCATCTTCCCTGTAAGGATATTGATCCATTGAATACCAACCATCAAATCCAAGCTTATCAAGCCAATACAGTATTTCAAGATATTCAACCATATGAACACTTCCAACAATCATGTCATCATCCCAGGAACGGTAGTTGTCATTAAAATGCATATGAAATAATTTGTCGTATCTGGATAGTAATGCAATGCTCTCGGCAACATTTTCGTATGCCATCAACGAATGCCCCACATCGACCGTAACCCCGACATTATCACATTTTGTATCCAGAGCCATTAGAAGGGTATCTGCAGCCCTGGCAAGATAACTATGGGTTCGTGGTTCTTTCACCTTATATTCCAACGAGAGTTTTACTTCAGGTTTATATTTTGCACATTCAGTAATTCCATCCACAAAAAAATCTCTGGCTTCTGGGAAATTACCCTGAAAACAATAATCATAACCATCCTGTCCGGGCCATAGATTAATTAGATTACCACCAAGCTCCACCACAGCATCCATCATCTCTTTTGTGACTGTTACCGCTTCTTTTCGTATTTCAGGGTTCCGGGATGTAAACGCACCATTACCCCATTTTTTATCAGAAAAATGATCAGGAATAATTGATGCACATTCCAGATTAAAGTCCTGCATTATTGTTTTAACTTCCTGTACATTGCCAGTGGTTATGTCCCAGCTACCAACCAGTTCAATGCCAGTTACACTTTTTATTTCAGATGCCTGTCTAAACATCTCCACTTTTGCTGGCTGTTCTTTATAACCTGTAGATAAAAAACGATCACAGGTATTACCTAAATTCCCCAATATTACTGCTAATTTCATAATATACTCCTTAATTCATTTTTACTGATTATTGCTTTTTCTTTTATTACAGGTTTCTTATTTTCACTAAAATAATTTAGCACCATAACAAGAATCAGCACACTTCCCCAAATAAGAGAAATATAATAACTGCTTATATGTGGAAATCTATTAATACCCGTTTCAAGCATTCTTAATAGAATAATGGCAAGAACGACACCACTAATTCTACCTTTGCCTCCCATAGGATCGACTCCTCCCAGAACAACAATAAGAATAGTTTGTAGTGTATATACTGATCCATAATCAGCCCGGGCAGAATTATAATTTGCCAGCATTATCATTCCACCTAATGCAGCAGTAATACCGGACAGCATATAGGTCTTTATTAGCAAATTTGTTATTTTTAATCCGCTAAACTTTGCCGCAGTAGGACTGGTTCCAAGCATATATAACTTTGTCCCAAAAACAGTCTTAGATAAAAAAAACCATAAAATAATAGCGACAAATATAAAAATTAATAGCTGAACAGGTATTACTCCTCCTATTTTATTATTAATAGTCTGAGAATATGTTCGGGAAAATTTACTAACTGCATTCCCGTTTGTTAAAACCATACTTATTCCTGTAAATAATGCTCCGGATCCCATTGTTGCAAGTATTGGAGGAATATTTAATTTGCTAACAAGTAAACCATTAAAAAATCCAGAAAAAGCACCAATTATAATTGCCAGTATAAATACCAGTGGGATTGAATAGGCAGGGAGTGTTCCTCCTTCACCTGTTAAAGACAACAGCAAAAAAGCCACAAATATTGATGTCATATTAGCTATTCCGACAACTGATAAATCGATTCCCCCAGTCAACATGCAGAGCATAACACCCAGTGACATTAATCCAAATTCAGGGAACTGTGATGCCATAGTTTGGAAATTAAGAAGACTATAAAATTTTCCAAAACGGGTTATTGCAATAAAAACCATCCAAATAACTATGAGAATAATTAATCTTTTAATATGAGGATCATTTATATAAAAGAATCTTGCCCTTTTATTATTAAATAAAATCACACTATTCTCCTTTTGATAATTTTTTTATGACTAATACGATTCATCTTTGTTGCCTGATATATACTTACACTCGTACCAACAATAATTAATGAACCAATAAAAACACTCCTAAAAGAGGTGGGAACACCAATAAGAATCAAAGAATTTTCAACAATTACAATAAGCAGGGTTCCAAGAATAGCACCAAATAATGTTCCCCGGCCTCCTGTTAATAAAGTTCCTCCCAGAACAATACCCGCAATTATATTCAACTCCATACCCAACATATTTGTAGGATGAAACTGCTGCATCATACTTGTACGAATAATACCTGAAAGACTGGCAATCATACCCACAATTATATACATGATAAATTTAGTTCTTTTTACTCTGACACCAGCTCGAATTGCACTGGATTCACTTCCTCCAATACAATAGATTCCCCGACCAAACATCGTATAGCGAAGAACAAAGAATATTAAAGTCAGAACAAGTAAAAATGCCAGAAAAGAAACCGGCATCCGGCTTGTTAAACCCGAAACAGAGTTCCTGGCAATAAATAACGAGCTTTTACCATACTCAACCATACCATCTGGAATGGTTGTTAGCTGTTTTGAGTTTAAAGCTCCCTGCATAATTCCTTTAAAAACACTGGAAGAACCTAAAGTAACAATCAGAGCAGGTAAATTGAAAAACCCAATGAATAATCCATTAAAAGCTCCAAGGATAGCTCCAATAAAAAGTGCAATCAAAATTGCTGCCCAAATACCACCGCTATAGTTGATCATTATTAAAAATTTGGTTGTAGAATAAGCACTAAGAGATGCCAAAGCTGGAAATGATACATCAATTCCTCCTGATATAAGGACCAGAAAGGCACCTATTGCAAAAAGCCCTGGTACAATCAATGCAGAACTAATATCTACAAGATTATTAGGAGAAAAAAATTGACCGGATCTAATCTCAATCAATAAACATAACCCTAAAAGTACAATAAATACATATGGTTCATTTCGTCTTGATAAGCGTTTTAGCGTTATTTGCAATGATGTTTGCATTACTTACTCCTTTTTACATCATATAAGAAAGAATTGTATTTTCATCTGTAGTATCAGCATTTAAATCAGCTACAATTTCTCCCGATTTCATAACAAGTATTCGGGAACAATTTTCCAAAACTTCAGGCAAGTCATCTGATATAATAATTACTCCCAGACCCTTTGCAGCAAGTTTATGCAGAATTTTATGAATATCGTGTTTTGAGCCAATATCAACACCAACTGTGGGGCCGTTGAGAATTAGTATATCAAGATTACATGCAAGCCATTTTGCCAAAACTATTCTTTGCTGGTTCCCACCGGATAGTGTTTGACATGCATTATTGGGATCCGGAGTAGCAATTGACAGCTCTTTGACCCACTTATCTATCTCATCTTTCTTTTTTTTGTTGTCAAAAATGCCAGCCTGAACAGTAAGTTTATCTATTTCAGATATTATTATATTGTCTGAAATACTCCGGGAAAGGAAAAGCCCCTCACTAAGACGATCCTCTGGAACATAACCTATTTTATGTTTTATTGCTGTTTGGATATTTTTTATTTCTACAGATTTTCCTTTTATATAAATTTCTCCGGAATCCAGGGGTTTCATTCCAAAAATTGATAACGCCAGATCTGTTCTCCCGGAATCAAGAAGACCGGTAATTCCAAGAATTTCACCAGGCTTTAGGGTAAATGAGATATTTTGAAAATGATTATCCAGATTTAGATTTTTAGCTTCAAATACTGGATTGTCACTAAGATATTCAGGTATAAAATGTTTTTCTTCGAACTCTCGTCCAGTCATATAAAAACTGAATTTTTTAGAATCTAATTCTTTAGTTTCCCCGGATACTACCAGTGATCCGTTTCTAAGAATAGTAAAAAATTCCGATATTTCAAAAACCTCATTCAGCTTATGAGAAACAAAAAGAATAGCAATTCCCTGTTCTTTTAGTTTTAAAATAATATCAAATAGTTGTTTAACTTCCAAACGGGTCAAAGCTGTTGTAGGTTCATCCATAATAATTAGCCTGGTATTGAACATCAATGCCCTGCTAATTGCTATCATTTGTTTTTCCGCAACAGTAAGTGAGCCCACATCAGCATCAAGATCAATTGAGAAATTTATTTTGGAAAGGGACTCCTCGGCTATTTTACGCATTCTTTTCCAGTTAACAAAATGACGGCGATCAGCAAGCTCACTGTTTAAGGCTAAGTTTTCCATTACAGTCAGGTTGGGAAATACAGAAAAGTCCTGATAAATTACCTGTATACCATTTTTAATTGCTTCAATTGGTGATATTTTCCCATATTTTTTTCCAAGAATCTCTATATGGCCTTTGGAAGGAGAATAAACACCTGAAATTATTTTAATCAGCGTAGATTTTCCACTTCCATTTTCTCCAGCTAAACAGTGAATTTCTCCTGGATTTAGCGAAAAAGATACACCTTTAAGAGCCTGCACTCCTACAAATGATTTATGAATATCGACGGTTTTGAGTAAACTATCCGCCATAATCCCTCCCAATTCTTTTAGAATATTGAAAAATGCATAAATTTGCCCTGCAACTCAAAGATGAACAGCAGGGCAAAAGATATTATAAGATTTGTTTAGAATCCAAAACTAAGAACGTTATCAGCATTAATTTCTATCCAACCTTCTCCTTCAAGAACAGTGGTACTATTTTTCTTGAATTCCAATGCAGTATATCCATCAACATCAAGGTCTACAGTACCGGATATTTCATCCCCTGCCAGAACCTTCCGTGCTAATGAAATCATTGCTTTACCCGCAAGGGCAGGATCCCAAAGTGTAAGAGATTTAACTACACCACTTTCAAGAAGAGCTACATTATCAAGAGGCATACCTGTACCTGAGGTAAACGCTTTATCAATCAAACCAAGTTCTTCAATAGCTCTGGCGACACCAGGTGCATCATAACTTGAAGTTCCCATAACACCTTTTAGATCAGGATATTTTTTGAATAATTCTTTAGCAGTATTATAAGCAACATCACCGTTATCATTGGATTCAACCCGGGATCTGGCATCAAGAAGTTGCATATTGGGATAAGCAGCTTTTTGACGTGCTACTCCAGCATCTGCCCACTCATTATGTGAACCATTTGTCAAAGATGCAACCATTGTTGTATATAATCCTTCTTCTCCCATTGCCTCTGCAAGGTTATCCATAATGAAGGCACCATATCCTGCATTACTAAATGCTTCTATATCATAATCAATATTTTCCAAAGCAGCACCTTCATGAGTTATAACAACAATACCAGCTTCACGGGCCTGGGCAAGTACAGGTTCTATTGATTCCAAATCGACAGGAACAACACATAGTGCATCAACTTGCTGTGCTATTAGATCCTGAATTAACTGAGCCTGAAGTGTTGCATCAATTTCTGCAGTACCCTTCTGGTAAACATTAACTCCTGTTTTTGCTGCATATTCATCAACGCCCACTTTCATTCGAACAAACCATGGATTTGAAGAATCTTTTGGAACTACTACTATTTCATAGTCTGTAGAACTTTCATCCTTCTGCCCTCCGGCAAATAGGGGAGAAATTGCCATTAAGATGATTAATAGAAAAATAACCTTTTTTTTCCAACTCATTTATGAACTCCTTAAAAAATTTATTTTAGTTATTATAACATAGCTCTAAACTACGTCAACTATTTTCCCATAACGAGCTTTTTGCGCTGTGTTTCATTTTCTAATTTTAAAATACTTCTTCTCTAATATATTGGCTATAGACTGGCGCAAAAAGCCTCATAACAGCAATGACGACTCCCGTGTTAACAACTATAGATGTATGCAAAGTAAGGATGGGACGAATGGCTGTTCAGCTTCTATCAGACAGAATTATAAAACAAAGCATCATAATTTATTACTTGACAGTCTAAAGCCATTATATATATAAATATACAATGGCTTTAGACAATAAAAACAAAATTTTTATTTCTCTTTTAATTGTAATTGCTGCGATATCTACAATCTTCAAAACCATAAATCGAAAAGAAGAAATTAATAAAACAATATATATTTCAGCTGCTTCAAGCCTTAGTTCTGCCATGGATAATATTATTGAAAAGTTCAAAAAACTTCACCCGGAAATAACTGTCAGGATATCAATAGGAGGATCTGGATATCTTGCAACCCAGATAGAAAATGGGGCTCCGGTAGATATACTAATATCAGCTGATGAAAGAGATGCTGACAGGTTAATATTAAAAAATATAGTAAAAAATGGATCCAGATTTATTCTATGCCGCAATACACTTGTCCTTGCTGGATTTAAAAATTACAAACAGGGATATTCTTACAATGAACTCAAAAGTATACTTAATTCAAGTAGGAAAATAGGTATAGGTAACCCCGATTATGTAGCTGCTGGATTATACGCAAAAAACCTTCTTTTAAAAGAGGGTCTGTTTGACGAATTTTCTTCAAAGCTTGTTCAGGGGAACTCAGTCGTACAGGTTGTCAGTTGGCTTAAAGCAAGAGATGTTGATTTTGCATTTATATATAAAACTGATGTGCTTTTAAATCAAAATATAATAATTTATAGAGAATATTCCAATATAGGAAATACAGAGATAACATACCCTGCTCTTCTTACTAAAAAAGGCGAATTAAATCCAGATGCAGAGTTATTTTATAATTTTTTAAAATCTAATAATTCAAGAAATATTCTTACAAATTATGGTTTTATTACAGAGAATTTAAATGGCAATATTAATCAGTCTTAAGATTGTACCTATTGCCATACTGCTGGCTTTTATCTTCAGCCTTTTTCTTGCCTGGATTGCTTCCTTCAAATCAAAAATTTATTCAATAATAATTGAAGTATTTGTAACTATTCCTGTCTTTATTCCTCCTACAGTTCTGGGCTTTTTTTTGATAAAAATTATGGGAAACAACAGCATCCCCGGACAATTCTACAAAAAACTGGCTGGTGAATCATTTATATTCAGTCAGACAGCAGCGGTTACAGCAGCCGCTCTGGCAGGGCTGCCATTTATTTACAAGTCTATCATAACTTTTCTGGATTCGGTGGATATAGCTATTATCTCTGCGGCTGAAATATCAGGTGCTTCCAAATGGCAAATATTTATACATATACTACTTCCGCTTTCAATAAATGGTATTTTGGGAGGACTTCTCCTGGGATTTTTAAGAGGTCTTGGAGAATTCGGTATTACAATGATGATAGCAGGA
>DAOVSY010000523.1 GCA_030633365.1 Spirochaetaceae bacterium
GAAATTTGTTTACTGCTGTGAGAGCTGCCAGATGGAGATTCTGGACAGACGGCGTCTGCAGATCGACATTTCCCAGCTCACCTATCATTTTCTTAACCAACACTCCTCCTCCTAATGCCATCTCACCTCTTCTCATTTTCGACCACTCTTCATTGATTACGTAGCTACTGTAGTCGATAAGAACTGCCTGCAGCTCTTGCCCGCTATCTCTTGGAAATGCAGAGGCCAGACGAAATAAAGAAGACAACTCACTGGCTTCTCTATTAATGGTGCTCTCCACCGCAACTTTATTCTGGTAGGATGCGACGGCAAGTAACCCCAGGAGGATACCGTAGAAAAGACCGAATATGGAGAGAAAATTACCGAGAATTCCATTGATGCCGGGCTGCCCGCGAAGAAAAATTCTGAGGACTGGACGGATAAACACGATCCCCCCCCAAGTGAATCCCACAAAAATAGTGCAGGTCAGAAAGGTAATGGTTCCGGGTGCCAGTTCATACAAAAAGCTACTCATTATTAAATCACTCCAGTTTACAGGAATTCATGGGTACCGATGGTCGACCATGGGTTAATCAATGGTTTGGGCTGCAGCCGAAGTTCAGTAACGGCACAGACAAAGGGCATCCGTTTCAGTGCCACCATACAGGGGTTTCAATGTTTTAAAATTGATACTGTCAGGCCGCAAGTAAGAAATCACTTTTAAAGAGATAAGTGATTTCCGTTACCATAATCATTTTTTTTCAGTGTCAAGACCGATACACATTTTTTACTAAAGTGCATTCCTGGTTCCTTCACCCCCACCCGGATAGAAATCCAGAGCATAATTTTTACACCGTCTCAAATATAATGTTAATGATAATTATTCTCGTAATTTTGGATTTAATTTGTTATTACTGTACCATTTGAGAATCCAAGCCATCGAAACAGCAAAATTCTTATTTCTAAGTCGCTCATAAAACGTATAACTGGTACCACCGGATTTATTCTGTACACAGTTAAGTCGTCATTTTTAAAGAAATAAAAAAAATCTAACCCATTAATCAACTATTACATATTATGAAACCTGAAATTATTATCCCCATACTGTTTGTGATCATTATTTTTACTTCCTGGGCTATAGGGACGTACAACAAATTTATTAAATACGATAACAGGATCGAAGAGGCTTTAAATCGTATTGATGTTGCCCTGAAACGCCGTGCAAACCTCATTCCCAATCTTGTCCGTGTAGTCAAAGGCTACAGCGCCCATGAGAGTAAAATTTTTGGGGGTAAAACCAATCAGTCAGGTGCATTATCTCGACCAGAACGATTAGAACAGGAACAACAGATTTCCAAGAATCTTCGCGGGCTTCTGGCTGTTGCGGAGGCCTATCCTGACCTGAAAGCCAGTACTAACTTTCTTGATCTGCAAAACAATCTTGATGAAATTGAGCAGGACATTCAGCAGGCAAGAAACTATCATAATGACTATATCGCCAGATTCAACACCGCTGTTGAATCCTTCCCAGCCTCTTTTATCGCCGGAAAGTTTAACTTTGAAAAGCAGAATTATCTGACATTGGCACTGGCTACTCAGCGTGAGATGCCGGATGTTTCATTTTCCCAGGGAGAAGAAGAAAAAGACAAAGAGGTGTGAGACGATTGATGCAGGACGATAAAAACAGCATCCTGTATTTCTCGATTATTCCTGTCAAACACTTGGACATCCAGAGCATTTTCAAGGGTCTTAAAAAATTCCGATCTAAACCAGGCTGTATCCCACAACGTCTAGACTTCACAAGAAAAAACTTTGTGTTTCGCAGAGGTTCAACCAGCCCATCCGTCTCGGACAGTCCCCAGGTCCTTATGGTGATGACTTAAGGTTATCGATGCCATGCGAAAAAGTCATTGGACTTTGAAAATAGAGTGAATAGTATTCATTGCTATTTTAAAGTTCCTGAAAATCAATCTATTTAAAATAAGATAAACCAAATTGCATAAGAGTAGACAATAAACTGGAGACACACTATGTCAGCAAGCCCGATGAAATATCTTGATAAAGCAATGGAAAAAGTCCGTGACCTGGGTCTGGTACCAGAGGACACAAAAGGTCAGATTGATCCCATGGTTAATCTGCTCAATCAACTTACCGAAATTGATGCAGAACGAATCATTGCCATAAGCCGTACCTTGAACCAGGCATCGTTTTTCAATGATGTGGTGCGAGAGCAGGTACAGGCTATGGATATCAGTAACCGTTATGAAGAAATCACCGACGCATTCAGTTCGATTCGGGATGATGCCAAAAACATGGTAGATCAACTC
>DAOVSY010000419.1 GCA_030633365.1 Spirochaetaceae bacterium
GATTTTTATTCATTTGATCATTTTTTCAATTTTTTGCACCTTGATTTTTTATGGTTTTTACAACCGGCGTTTCTGTTTCTATTGGTTTAGTCGATTTTAAAACCGAACCTGACTGATATGCATTTTGTAGTCGTTTTTTCTGATCCATGGAAACATAGTATCAGTAGAATGTTTTGATGGTCAACGTGTAGGGGCAGTCACAAGGATTTGCTTTGCAAACCCTTGTGGCTGCCCCTACATTGTATCTATAATAATATATCTGTGCCCTGTTGACATATCTCTGAAATATTTGTATAAATACTCTCGCAGTGCCGCTGTAGCTCAGTCGGTAGAGCAGAGGACTGAAAATCCTCGTGTCAACAGTTCAATTCTGTTCGGCGGCACCTAAAAAAACCCTCTCCATTGGAGAGGGTTTTTTGTTTATCGAAAGTCATGTTGATTAAGGGCTTGAGCTATATGCAAGATTAGATATAAACTATAAAAAGAATGTCATTTGATAAAAAGTAAAGGTTTCATCCTTAATGGTGTGCTTTTCAAGAAAACAATTATTTGGCAAAGATATCTGTTTTTTAACGTGCAGCAGCTATAGTTTGGTTTAAAAACAAGCACAGTGTTGAATGAGGAGATTTGAATATGACTGAAAATTTTCACGAAAAATTATTAGACAGCCTTTTTGACGGTGTTTATTTTGTTGATAATCAAAAGAAAATAATATTTTGGAATACCAGTGCTGAAAATATAACTGGATACACTAAGGATGAGGTAATGGGTTCTAGTTGCTCCGATAATATTCTTCGTCATATCAATGATAAAGGGACAGAGTTATGTATCCATGGATGTCCTCTTGGCAGAACATTAGTAGATGGGTTTGTGAGAGAAGCAGAGGTTTATCTTCATCATAAAGAAGGCCATAGAGTACCAGTACATATTCGAATATCACCAGTCAAAAATGATAAAGATGAAATTGTAGGTGCTTCAGAACTATTTTCTAATAACTCACACCAGGCAGATATCTTGAAGGAGTTGGAATCTCTAAAAAATGAAGTCTTAGTTGATGCTCTCACACAAGTTGGTAACCGAAAATTTTGTGAATTAAATTTACTTAACAGACTAAACGAATTTAAAACCAATAAAATACAATTTGGTCTTTTATTTTTGGATATCGACTATTTTAAAAAATTTAATGACAATTATGGTCACAGTGTTGGTGATAAGGTTTTAAAGATGGTATCAAAAACAATATTCAACATTCTAAGGGGAATGGACATTGTTTGCCGCTGGGGAGGGGAAGAATTCATTATTATAGCTCCCAATGTGGATACACTAACATTGACTAAAATTGCTGAAAAAGTTCGAACGTTCGTTGAAAAGAGCTGGCTTACTATTGAAAATAAAAATTTAAGTGTAACTGTTTCTATTGGTGGGACAATGGCAACAAGTGATGATACATCAGAATCTTTAATTAAAAGAGCAGATAAACTGATGTATCTAAGCAAACAGTCAGGTCGTAATTGTGTGACAATTAAATAACACCTTTGTCTGCACTATTCCCTGAGACACTTCCAGGTAAATGAAACCTGCCAGATTTCTTTGTTTGTTTGTATATACTATGAGAATCCTCTATCGACTCCATTATCTTGGTAATGTGTCAGCTTTCTCTGGATTCCTTTTTATTTTTTTAGAATATTTCATTACCCTTCGACTCGCAGTGCTCTGGCTAATTCCCAAATATTCTGCTATTTCATATGTTGTTAAGTTCTTATCAATTAACTCTCTTAGAAGAGTTTCCTCAAACTTTTCCACTGCTCCTTTAAGACTTGGTATTTCAGTTTTATCAATACAGTTTCTGGAATTCCTTATATCTTCCGGAAGATTTAAAAATCCAATTTTATTCTCCGGACAGGTAATAACCAGCCTTTCAATAATATTAGAAAGTTCACGAATATTTCCAGGCCAGTTATACTCAATAAACAGTGGATATATCTCAGAAAGAAATTCTTTACTCTGGTTGTATTTTTGATTGTATTTTTCAAGAAAGGTACTGGCTAAAGGAATAATATCTTCAATACGACTTCTTAAAGGAGGAATTTTGATTGGAATAACATTCAACCTGTAATAAAGGTCTGACCTAAACTTCTTCTCTTCAACTAATTGTTTAAGATCCTGGTTTGTAGCAGCGATTATTCGGATATCAGCATTCATTTTTTTTGTTGATCCTACTGGATTATAACTAAAATCCTGAAGTAATTCGAGAAGTTTTGGTTGAAGAACAAGGGGCAATTCACCAATCTCATCAAGAAAAAGAGTGCCTCCTTCTGCTGCATATACTACACCATTTTTCCCCTGGCTATCAGCTCCTGTGAAAGCTCCACCTGAATATCCAAAAAGCTCAGATTCCAGTAGATTTTCAGGGAAGGCTCCACAGTTTACTTTTACCATAGGTGCATATTGTCTGATACTGTGCTGGTGGATCAGATGCGCAAGTACATCCTTACCAACACCGGTTTCTCCTAAAAGCAGAACGGTAGCATCTTTAGGAGCCACAGTTTTTGCAATTGTAAGAATCTTTTTATACTCCTTGCTGTGTGATAAAACTGAGTCACCATCAATACTTTCCTGATCTGACCAGGACACTTCATTAATTGCACTTACATCTCTTACATTTATAAAAACAAGCTGTTGCATTGAATCGAGGCCTATTAAGCTGCTTGTAACAAGGGCTGTTTTCCCATTTTTGTACTTCTGAAGGGAAGTAAAAGGTTTACCAGTTTTCAATGCCTGTAGAGAAGTTGCATAGGAAATAATCCCTGATTGCTGCAGTTTCCAGGAACTTTTTCCAATAATCTCTTTAGCAGAAGTATCCATTATACGCTCTGCTGCACTATTAACAAAAATAGTCTTTCCATAAGAATCACAGATAATAATGCCATCAAAACTGGATTCCATAATTTTTACAATATCTAGACCATTTAATTCTGCATCAGGAGAAAGCAGCACGAGTTACCCCCTTGGTTAAAATCAGTATATCATAAAAACACCCTCCAAAGGATTGGAGGGTAAAAGAAA
>DAOVSY010000120.1 GCA_030633365.1 Spirochaetaceae bacterium
CAAGGCTACCTGCTATTGAAAGAATCTGGTACATATTACTACTCCTTAGGATGCATAGGCGAGCAGGAAGCTTGCTTCCGACCAGCCTTAGGATGCATAGGCGAGCAGGAAGCTTGCTTCCGACCAGCCTTTGATCTGTTTCTCAAAATGGAAAAAATTATCATTGCAGTAAGTGTTATAAAATATGGAAATCCCAAAAGAAGATCTGAGGGAACCTGAAAAATTCCCTGTGCTTCATTTGAAAAATATACAGCTCCAGCAAAAAATATAGCTGTAATAAAAATTCCAACAGGATGTTTTCTTCCTAAATATATTGCTACAAGAGCTATCCATCCCCTGCCAGCAGTCATGTTTGGTACATATGCTCCAAGATTAAGTGAGAGTGCAGCACCACCTAATCCGCTAAGTGCTCCGGAAATTAAAATACTCTTCATTTGAATATTATATGAATCTATCCCTTTTATTTGTACTACAGATCTGTTTAGACCAGTTGCTCTTAATCTAAGTCCGAAAACAGTTTTATAGATTAACCAGACAGATAATCCTGTCAGTAAAAACCCCATGTATACAAATATATTATTGCCGGCAAGATTAAATAGTTCCGGAAAATTGATAAACCGGATAACTCCCTTTGTACCAAAAAAAAGAGAACTTAAATAATTTGTAATACCAATTGCAAACAGGTTTACAGCAAGACCTGTAATAAATATATTTGCTTTAAATCTAAGTGTTACAAATCCAAAAAGATATGCCATCCCTGCAGCGGAAAAAGCAGCACCAAGAGTACCTAAGAATATACTACCTGTAATTTCAGTTATTAGAATTGCAGTAAATGCTCCTATAAGCATAAGGCCTTCCAGAGCTATATTAAGTACACCTGCAAGTTCTGTCAGCAGACCCCCAAGTGCTGCAAGGAGAATGGGAGTGCTCATAACAAGTATTGCACTAATCAATTAGACCTCCTTTTTTGAAACTGAACTTTCTTGCAGTAATAAGAAAGAATATAATTGCCTTGATTAGATTACTAAACTCGAAAGACATGTCTGAGTGAATCATTGCTATCTGAGTTCCTGCATCCAGATATGCAAATATAAGTGCAGCGGGAATAACAAATGCCGGATTATTACCAGCTATTAAAGCCACAGCTATTCCATTCCAGCCAAGCCCACTTGTAAAACCTTTTATTCCCATATGGTAATTCCCCAAAACTGCAAAACTACCAGCTGCTCCGTATAATCCGCCACTTATAAGCATTGAAATAATATAATAGCGTTTTACAGGGATTCCTCCATAAGATGCAAAATTTCTATTTAGCCCGGATAGCCTTAATTCATATCCTGTAGTTGTTCTAAATAGAAATAAAAATGCAGCAATCGAAATAATTACTGCAAAAACAAAACTTATATTAAAATGGGAAGATCCCAGAATCTGTTTGAGAAACAATATTTCTGGAATTTTTACTGTAGAATTTAAAAAGCTGCTGTTGTCTTTAAATGGATTTGAAATTAAGTAATCAGTAAAGTGTATTATTGTTCCGGAAATCAGGAAAGAAGATATAAGTTCATCTGCATCCCATTGTTTTTTTAAAAAACCTGAAAGTCCTGCAATTAGTGCACCGCTTATTATTCCAATACTAATTACAGATATAATCCCAGTGTATCTCCCTGAGAAGTTAAAACTAATAGAAACAATGACAGCAGCAGTTGCTCCGGCATAAACCTGTCCTTCTCCTCCAAGATTAAACACTCCTGACCTAAAAGCTATACTCATCCCAAGGCCCGCGAAAATAAGAAGACCAGCTTTATCCAGCATATTTCCTAAATTATATAAATTGCTAAAAGGGCCTGTAAAAAAGTATGATATTGATTGCAGGGGGTTATCGCTGGATATAAACAGTAATAATATTGTTAATATTATAGCAGAGCTAAGTGCAAGAATAGTTGTTTTAATTGAGCTTCCACTTGTTTTATGATCCATTTATTCTTTCAAACCAAGCATTAGTTTCCCAATATATAATTTGTCAATATTCTTATTTTCCAATGTAGCTGCTTCTTTCCCTTTATATAGTATTAGTAGTCTGTCTGCAATTTGAATTGCTTCTTCAATATCAGAACTTAAAACAAGAATACCAGATCCATTCTTTTTAAGCTTGTACATTCTTTCATAAATAATTCGTTTTGATTCAATATCCAGTCCCCTGGATGGCTCTGCAAAAATAAAAAGTTCAGGTTGTGCTTCCATTTCTCTGGCAATCATTACCCTTTGAATATTCCCACCTGAAAGAGTCTCCATTTTATAATTGCCTGCACCCTTAATACTGTATTCATCAATAAGTCTATCTGAGAATTTTTTAATTTTTTTTAGGTTTAAAAATCCCCAGTTGGAAAGATATTTGTGTTTAAGTAAAATTATATTGTCTGAAATTGATGACCTTATACTTGTTCCTGTTTTAATTCGGTCTGATGGTATGTACCCTGCATTTATTTTTCTTAAACTATACTTTTTGCTTTCCATAATTTTATTTTTATATGAAATTTCTCCTGATGTTCTGAATATTTTTCCTGAAAGAATTTGCTCTAAAATCTCAAGCCCATTACCTCTTATTCCTGTTATAACTAAAATTTCATTTTTTCTAACTTTGAAATTTATTTCAAGATATTCTATATTACCTTTAGTAAATGAGAGATTTTTTGCTTCCAGAAGAATTGCCCCTGGTTCTGAGCTTTCCTGTTCTACTTCGGTTCCTGGTTCTTTACCCAAAATAAGAGAAGATAAATGTTTGAAATCTGTCTTTGAACTACTAATATTTGCAATAGTTTTTCCGGATTTCATAACAGTTATCTGGTCTGAAATTTCTATGGCTTCTTTTAATTTATGGGTAATAATAATAATGGATTTTCCCATATCTTTTAATTTTCTTATTAATTTATGAACAGAATCAGTTTTTGTTTCACTGAAATATGTTGTTGGTTCATCAAGTATTAACATTTTTATATTGTGATAGAGTAGGGATAAAAGAGCTGTTTTTTGTTTTTCATCTGCGGTCAGATTTTTTACAGTTTTATTAGGATCTACATATATTTCAAATTCATTACAAAGTTTATTTATTCTGTTATAAGCTTCCCTTTTATTTAATATTCCTATTTTGGAAACAGGTTCAATTCCAAGAATAATATTTTCCAGAACTGTAAGTTCTGGAATTAGTTTCAGGTTCTGATGGAGCATGGCAATTCCTTTTTTCAAGGCATCTGCAGGTGTTTTTAAATTTATATTTTGATTATTAAATTGAATAGACCCTGTATCATTTATTAACTCTCCTGCAAGCACATGCATTAAGGTTGATTTACCTGCTCCGTTTTCTCCTACAATAGAATGTATTTCACCTCTGGCTACTGTTAAATTTGCTGAGTCTACAGCTGTAACACTATTTTCTCTAAAAGTTTTAGTTATATTTTGCATATTTAACAGTATTGGGTTCATTATTTCTGATCCTAATATACAGGCATCTTTAGAGAAGTATCACCGGAAGAAAGTTGCTGAATTATTTTTTCCATCCTGGTATTTATTTCAGGGGGGATAGTTTTAAGATATATCGGGTGTTTATTATCGAAATCTATCCATCCATCTTTAACTGTAGCAATTTCAGCAGTTCCAAAATCCATTTTACCGTTAATAGCAAGTTTTATTTTTTCATATGCAGCCCTTTCCTGTTTTATTTCAGTTGATCCTATTATTATTCCCGGAGCATCATCATAAGAGCTTACATCGTACATTAAAACATATTTTCCCATATCTTTGGCTGCTGTTATTACACCCTGGTTTGCTCCTCCTGCAATTGTAAGAATAATATCTACTCCGGAATTAAACATACTTACACTAAGTGATCTGGCTTTTTCAGCATCGTACCAGTTTCCTACTACCCTGAAGTCTACAGTTATTTTGCTATTTACATTTTGTGTACCAGCTTTGAACCCTGGTAGAATAGCCTGAACCATATCCGGGTATTCCTGACCTGCAATAAGGCCAATTTTTAATTCAGAATTTGCTCCTTTCATTTTACTGGAAGTAATAAGGCCTGCAAAATAACCACTAAGAAAGCTCTGTTCTACCTGATTATACCTGAATGTATATATATTCTTATTACCTTCGAGAAAACCATCAAGGAGAAAGAATTTTTGATCAGGAAATAATTTTGACACTTCATTACAAATTGCAGGCATTGCAGGATTGGTTGAAACAATAAGATCATATTCATTGGAGGATGCCAATACTGTTATTTTTTCCAACCATTCTCCCTGATTAAAACCACCTTCTATAATTTTTAGTGACCCGTTTTCAGTTTCTTCTACAGCTTTTTGTGCTCCTTTAGCCATCATTTCATAAGTAGGGCTTCCGGCAATAACTCCAGGTATAAAAACTGCAACTGAGTATGAATTAGATATTTGCTTTGTATTTTCTTTCGACTCTGTACAGGCCGTGAAGTTAAGAGAGATAAGCAGTATAATTAGTATCGTGTAAATATAAAATTTATTTATCACTGTGAGCTCCTCCTGTCTTACAAGGAAAGTACAATTATAGGGAAAGCGCACAAAAACAGCTCCAGTATTGGAACATTTCCTCTCCCATCCAGACTTGCACTGTCGGTAACGGAATTACACCGTTTCACCCTGAATTAATCAGGATTGCGGACTTTAACCGCCGGTTGGGACATTTTGTCCCTCCCTCGAAGAAATTATATTTAAAATATAAAAGCAAATATTAGTGATGTCAAGGTGCATAATTAAAAATTGAAGAACTGGAGATATTAAATAAAATAACATCTCTTTTCTCTCTTTATATTGACCTGTAAAAAGACCTTATGATATGTTCAGTTTATACTGATCAAAAGAATAAAAATACAGAAGGTATTATGAGTCCGACTAAACCAGTTAAACTTGGGGTAATCTCCTGCCCTGGAGCCGAGAAAGTTACAGCAGAGGTAACCCGCCATCTTAAAAAGCAGTATACAAAAAAGTACAGCAGACTGGCATCACATATATCCCGGAAGTATGATATGCAGGTTGAGGATGTCTGGAAGATGATGTATTTAAATGAGGATCTTCATTCAGTAAAGCTTAATCAGAACAGTAATTTTACTAAATACCAGCCTCCTGAATTTAGAATACCAGTTAAATTTACCAGGTTTGCAAATGGTGAATTTAAGGCAGAAATAAATTCTTCTGTTAAAGGTATGAATATTTATATTATTCAGGATGTTGAAAATCATTATCCTATTAGTTTTATTGATTCAGAGGAAAAGTTTATTCTTTCTGTAAATGACCATATATTTCTTCTTTTTGTCACCATGGATGCAGCCCGTCAGGCTGGAGCCGCCAGTGTAACTCTGGTTCTTCCTACATATCCATATTCCAGACAACATAAGAAAAAAGGGAGGGAAGCTTTAACAGCAAGTCGTTTTGGACAGATGTGTGAGTTTATGGGTGCTAACAGAATTATTACTATAGATATTCACTCCAAAGAGATTGAAAATAGTTTTAAAAATCTTATATTGGAAAACCTGCATGGTTCTTACCAGGTTCTGTTAAAACTAAAAAGCCTTGTAGATTTTGACGATCCCGATCTTGTTGTAGTTTCTCCTGATACAGGTGCAGTTGATAGAAATAAGTTTTTTGCAGGGAATCTAAATAAACCTCTGGCAATGTTGTATAAAGAGAGAGATTACTCTAAAATTTCAAAGGACGCTGGTAAAACAAATATTACCAATATCCGTCTTTTGGGTGATGTTAAAGATAAAACTGTTTTTATGGCAGATGATATGCTTGGCACTGGCGGCACCCTCATAATGGCCATGAGAGCATTAAAAGGTTTTGGTGCTAAAAAAATAATATGTTCAATAAGTTTACCTATATTCTCCGGGGATGCTATAAGTTTTTTTGATGAAGCATACAAAGAGGGATTATTTGAGTATATAATTGGTACAACAGCAGTCTATCATGAAGGAGATCTTCTTGATCGGGATTGGTATGTAAGTGCCCCTGTTTCAGATTTAATAGCCAGGAGTATTTCCAGGCTTTATCATGAAAGATCCTTAAGTCCACTTTTGGATAATAGTCGAATGATCCAGAAACTTCTAAAGAAGAATTAGAGTGAATCTATGAATAAATCAAAGCCTTGTGTTTTATCTATAGATGTAGGTACTTCTGCTATGAAGGGTGGGGTTATTTCTCTTGCCGGTGAACTTCTTTCTTTTAGCAGATTAGTTCTTGCAGATACAAGCCGGAATGATTTTCTGGAATGGGATGGATTAATCTGGAACAGAACCTTAAAGAAATTGATACAAACTCTTTCAAAAAAAACTCCATTAAAACAATTTGATATTAGAGCTGTAGTTGTTAGCGGTAATGGACCTACAATAGTACCTGTTGGTTTTAGCGGGGAACTTGTTGGTAAAAGCCATCTTTGGATGGATAAGAGAGAAAAAAGAATCCCATCACAAAAATCGTTTTTTTTACCTGCTGTTTCATGGATAAAAGAAAATAATCCGGATATCTATGAAAAAACCAAATCCTTTCTTGGATGCCCGGAATATATCTCTTACATACTTACAGGGGTTTTTTCAGGATTTACTGCAACTAAAGAATTTGACCCTTTTATTTGGACAAACGATGGTATAGATGCTTATGATCTTGATAGAGATAAATTTCCAGAGCTTGCAAGAATTGGGATGCCCCTTGGTCCGGTCACAGAAGAAGCAGAATCAACTACAGGCATTCCTCATGGGCTTCCAGTTTTTGCTGGGGGGTCAGATTTTATTATGGCGATATTGGGGACAGGTGCTGTAGTTCCTGGAAGAACCTGTGATAGAGCTGGAACATCAGAGGGTATAAATTATTGTTCTGATATTCCAATTGAAAATGACAGGATTCGTACTCTTCCTCATGTTATTGATGGCTATTATAATGCTGCAGGTATTCTTTCTTCTACTGGTGCAATATTTGAGTGGTTCAGACGAATTTCCGGACAGAAAGATAAATCCTATTCGGATATGATGAATGAAATTAGAGAAATAAATCATAACCAGGATATTCCTGGTTTTTACCCTTCCCTGCATAGAGGAGAAGTGTGGGAATTTTCAGGTGGTTTATTTGTTGGTTTAGAAGTAGATCATGGATCGGCAGAGATGGGTCGAGCGGTAACAAATGCCATAGCTTATGGGGTTAGAGACCTTGTTGAAACTTTAGAAAGAAATAGTTGTCCCATAGAAAGTCTTCGTGTTTCCGGAGGCCAGGGTCGAAGTATGGTTTGGAATCAGATGAAAGCTGATGTTACAGGGAAACAAATAGAAATACCATCAGTAATTGATACAGAATTAATGGGTAATGCCTGTGCCGGGCTTACAGCAGCAGGATTTTTTACCAGTCTCCAGGAATCAGCTGAATCCCTGGTTAAAATAATTAAGATACATACTCCGGACAGGATTGAGCATGAGAAATATAACGAGGGGTATAATTTTTATCATCAGCGTTGCCTCGATCTTGTAAAAATAATGAGTAAGGGTAACCGAAGGAAATAAAAATGATAGTTAGTAAATTTGGAGGAAGTTCTGTATCAGAAGCCTCCCAGATACGGAAAGTAAAAAAAATAATTGAGAGTAATTCTGAGCGAAGGCTTATAGTTGTATCAGCTCCTGGTAAACGTAATTCAAGTGATGAAAAAATAACAGACCTTCTTTACAGATGTAATGAAGAGGTTGAAAATGGAACAGAGGCAAAAAGTTTTAAGATTATCAGAGAAAGATATATTGGAATTTGCAGGGATCTTGAAATAGATGATATTTCTGCAATTCTTGATGAAGTAGAGGCTGGGATAGAAAGTGGAAAAGGACCGGATTATGCTGCATCAAGGGGGGAATATCTTTCTGCCAGAATATTATCAGTTTTTTTTGATGCAGAGTTTATTGATACAGCTGAAGTAATAAAACTTACCAATGATGGAAGAGTTGATGAATCCAGTTATCAGGCTTTAAAAGCTGCGATAAAAGGTAATAGAAGATATATTATACCTGGATTTTATGGATCAAATTTAAAAGGTGATATAAAAACTTTTTCCAGAGGAGGTTCTGATATAACTGGCGCTATTGCTGCCAGAGCTGTTGGAGCTGATGTTTATGAGAACTGGACTGATGTATCCGGGTTATTAATGTCTGATCCCCGGCTGGTAGATAATCCCGGGGTTGTAAAAGAGTTAACTTATAAAGAAATAAGAGAACTTGCTTCTATAGGAGCAAATGTATTTCATGAAGAGGCTATTACACCTGTTAAAGATTATAATATTCCCATAAATATTAGAAATACAAATAAGCCCGAAGATAATGGAACGATGATAGTAACTGATAGAGATAGC
>DAOVSY010000230.1 GCA_030633365.1 Spirochaetaceae bacterium
TATGTTAGTAGAAATAAACAGTAATTGTCTGTTAAATGGCAGTTTAGTTAAGAAAGAATTAGTAATACTATCCTCATTTGTCGTAGTCCAGGGAAGATCCTTTCTATCTTCTTCTGTTTATGTAGACAGTATGTAGGAAAATCAAAGAGTTTTCTACCTGCTGTCCTAAGGGCAGCAGTTTTTTTTTGCCGGAAAACCAGATATTTATTAAGAGTATAGTGGAGGTAAGAATGAAAAAGGGTAAGAGTACAGGAGCCAGATCACTGGTGCGGTCACTGGAAAAAATGGGTGTTGAAGTAATTTTTGGCTATCCGGGAGGTGCTAATCTTCCTATTTATGGAGCATTACAGGGTTCTTCCATAAAGCACATTCTTGCCAGACATGAACAGGGTGCTGCACATATGGCAGATGGTTATGCCCGTGTAACTGGCAAGGTTGGTGTTTGTCTTGCAACAAGTGGTCCGGGTGCAACAAATCTTGTTACAGGTATTGCAACAGCATATATGGATTCATCTCCAATATTGGCAATTACAGGACAGGTTCCCTCTACAATGATCGGAAATGATGCTTTCCAGGAAGTTGATATTACGGGGATAACCATTCCCATAACCAAGCACAACTATCTTATTCAGGGTGCTGAGGAAATTGGCCCTGTTGTGGAAGAAGCCATATTTCTTGCAGATTCAGGTAGAAAAGGTCCTGTTTTAATTGATATTCCAAAAGATATTTTATCTTCTGAGTTTAATGTAAGTGATGAAAAAAAATATATTCTTGAAGGCTATAACCCTACAGTTAAAGGGCATCCCGGCCAAATAAAAAAGGCTTCTGCCCTAATAAAAGAGTCCGAGAGGCCAATAATTATTGCTGGTGGAGGTATTTTCCATTCTGATGCATTTGATGTTCTTCAGGAATTTGTTAATAAATCCGGTATTCCCTTAGTTCATTCACTAATGGGTAAATCTTCTTTAGATTCTGATCATACTTTAAATTACGGTATGTATGGATATCATGGAAAGGTTGCAGCTAATACAGCAGTTGTTAAGGCAGATTTAATAATTGCCATTGGAACACGGTTTGGTGACAGGTCTACTGGACCTCTTGGTACATATGCCAGGGATGCAAAAATTATTCATATTGATATAGATCCTGCAGAAATTAGTAAAAATGTTTCTGTATTTGTGCCAATTGTAGGAAATGCCAGGGATATTTTACCGAAATTATTGGATCTGGTTACTCATAAAGAAATTCCTGATTGGTTGAATATGCTGAATAAAACTTCTAAAGACCACCCCTTAAGAACAGGAGGGGCCAAATTATCTGTTCCAGGAGCTTTGCGGATAGTTAAAAAGGTTATAAAAGATGCAATTATTGTTACAGATGTAGGACGGCATCAGATGTTTGCAGCTCTCTATTCTGATGTACGATCAGGGCGAACTTTTTTAACTTCAGGTGGTCTTGGAACCATGGGTTTTGGTCTTCCTGCAGCCGTTGGAGCTAAGGTTGGTGCACAGTCTTTGACTAAGGACAGACCTGTTGTTCTTATAGCCGGGGACGGAGGTTTTACTATGACCTGTCAGGAGATTGTTACAGCAGTAGAAGAAAAATTACCTCTGATTCTGGTTGTTCTAAACGATTCAAGTCTTGGGATGATAGCACAACTTCAGGATGAGTTTTATGATGGAAGCTTTAATATCTCAAAGCTGGGTGATTTTGTTCAATTTGATAAACTTGCTGTAAGTATGGGAGCTGTCGGGTATAGGACAGAAACCATAGAAGAATTTGAGAAGGCTGTGAAAGATGCAGCCAGCTCAGGTAAAACCTGTGTTATTGATTGTATAATAAAAGAAGATGCTCATGTATATCCCATGGTAACAGGTAAAGATCTTTTGGATCTGGTGGAATGAAAAAATGAAAACAATATATCAGAATGAAATTGTATAAAGTATATTTTTTCATTCAGCGGCAGAGACTTTTCGAATATTGTTCCATACATTCTTATTTTTGCCAGTGAACCAGAGAAAAGTGCTCGAAAGCGATTACATGTTGAATAGTAAGGAGAGAATCAAGTGAAACACACAATATCAATACTATGTGATAATAAAGCAGGGGTAATGACCCGAATATCCGGTTTATTTTCCAGGAGAGGTTTTAATATAGAAAGCCTTACTGTTGGAACAACTGAGAAAGATGGTAAAAGCAGGTTTACCATTGTAGTCCAGGGAGACGATTCTGTTCTGGAGCAGATTCGTAAGCAGCTTCAGAAACTTGTTCATGTAATTAAAGTTTGGGATATAAAAAATGAGAGTATTATTGAGAGAGAGCATTCTCTTATAAAAATTCAGGTTGATCCTGATAAAAGATCAGAAATTTTGCAGATAATTACAGCTGCAGAGGCCAGAATTTTGGATTCTACAGGCAATTTTTGGACCCTTGAAGTTACTGGCAGTACTGCTGCTGTAAGCAGTGCTATAAGTTTACTTTCTGAGTATAACATTGTAGAGTCAATACGAACTGGCCGCATTGCCCTGGAAAGGGGTGGAGGAAAAAATAAATAGCTATGACAAACTATGATTGTATAATTATAGGTTCAGGCCCTGCTGGTCTTGGAGCGGCTTTTTATCTTATAGATAAAAAGCCCAGTATGAAAATTCTTATTTTGGAGAGTGGTAAAACAAGTTCCGGTGGTCTTAGAAATGACTGCAAAATGAATTTTACCTATCCTATTGGTTTTCCTACCGAGAACTGGAAAGAAGATGAAGCTGATTTTTATCTAGATAAGGTTATAGAAAAGCTTAAACCGGAAATTCTTGAAAAAAATAATCTATCTACTTATCAAATGAGAGCAGAAAAACTTGGTGTTAATCTTATTAATATAAAGCAGACTCATCTTGGTACAGATGGCGGTCTTCTTCTTATAAAAAAGCTCATTAACGAGCTCCAGGAGCTGGGTGTTACTATTGCTCTGGAAGAAACTATGCTTAGTGTAGATTCTGACAAGAAAATAATTAAAACTGATAAAAGAGAAATTGGCTTCAAAGCTTTAATGATAGCTCCTGGGAGAAAAGGGTTCAGGTTTATTCAATCAGTAATGGATAGCCTGGGAGTCAATTATATGGATCATATTATTGATATTGGAATTAGGGTGGAAACAAGAGTTGAGCATTATCCTATAGTAAAAGATTACTATGATCCAAAGTTTATGTTCCCGGAAAAAGTTCGTACCTTCTGCACTAATAGCGGAGATGCACATGTTGTACAGGAAAAATATAAAACAATTCATAATGAAACTTATTATTCTGTAAATGGACATGCGTATTCAAAAGAACGGGAGGCCAATGGCCTTACAAATTTTGCCATGCTTAAGACAGTAAGGTTTACAGCACCTCTGGCCAGTGGTCAGCAGTTTGCTGTTAATCTTGGACTTCAGGCAATGCTCATGGGAGGAGGAAGACCTCTTATGCAGCGAGTCGGAGATTTTCGTCTTGGAAAACGATCCAAAGAAAGTACTTTTAATGGAGATTTGTACGATTTTAAACCCACTCTTGCCGGAAGTTGTCCTGGTGATATAAGTCTTGCAATGCCATCTAAAATAATGAGAAATATCTGGAAATCTATGAAACTTCTGGATACTATAGTTCCTGGAATTCTTCATCCCAGTACCATAATGTACTATCCGGAAATTAAACTTTATGCAAATAAACCAGAGTTTTTAGATAAACACTTTCGTGTTAGGGATACTGTTTATTTTGCAGGGGACGGAGCCGGTACCAGCAGGGGAATAACAGCTGCCTGGGCCAGTGGGATCAGAGCTGCTGAGGGAATGATGGATACAATTTTGCAGTAGAGTTTTGTTTTTTTATGCAGAGACCCAAGCCGTGCTGTATGTAAATTGATTCTGTGAATATCAAAATGTCCAGATGTAAGATAGTTCGATACCCCATAGGATAGATGCCATTCCGGCTCCATTTGGATAATATCCTGTCTGGATTCCGATTTCTTCCGAATCAGTTTGATCTTCATCATATTCATATGTATCACCAAGAGTTTCAGGAAGTTCTTCTCTGAATAAAGAAATTATTAGTTTTTCATGTTTCCCTGTTTTTATGCCGAGAGTAAATTCAGCTCTATACCAAAAATTAGCATAAAAAGAATCTATGTAAAATGTATTTGTAAGAATATGATGATCCATATCCCATGTATAGATAAAAGGGGATAAATTAATATTTATTCCTGAAAAAATAATTCCAGTTGAATAAATAATTTCTGCAGAGGCATAAAAAATATTCTGAATAACTTTATAGTCAATTCCATTTTCTCCAATAAAATCTGCTGGTTGAGGATCCTGATAAATAAAGTCCAATACCTCATCTTCCCAATCCCAGAAGTTGAGACTGTATCCAAATCCTGTAGTGAAAGAAATGTTTTGTGAGATACTATACTCATAAATAATATCTGTGTTTAACAAAAAAGAATTATCCAGCCATATTCTACTAAGGGACCAGTGGGTTCTATCTGTACTTGTAGGTTCTAACCAGTCAGTGTCAGTCATTTCTCCAGTTTCTGTGGTTAATGCAGTTGAAACAGATAAATTAACTGCCCATGATCCCCATTGTACACCTGTTTTTAGATTTAGAAGAAAAATATTATCAAGGTTCCAAAGGAGTTCACTAAGATAGGGGCTTTCCCATTCTGCTGATGGATAAACTATCTCTTTGTACTGGCCGTTTAAGTAACTTAATCCTGTACCAATAGTAAAATTTATATCTTTAGTAAATATTTCTTTATTTGGTTCTTTTGAGACAAAGGGAGTATTATCTTGTGAGAATCCATTTGAAAGTATAATTATCAGATAGAGAAAAAGTATTAAGTATTTAAATTTAGCTTTATTCGTATTTAACTCCATCTTTTTATATTCTAAAGATATGATAAGAAAAATACTATTTTTTTGCAAGGAAGTTATATTACAAGAATAAATAAGCAATAGTTTACAAATTTCATGAAACAGCTTAGCATAGCTCCTATGACAAGAGAAATTAATGTTAATGAAATTACCATTGCAGTGAAGGAAATGTCCATAGAGGCTAATACGGTAGCAAGCTGTGATCTTAGGGATGCACTTACAATTTCCCTGAAAAAAGAAGAATCTCCTGTTGGGAAAGCTGTTCTTAGGCAATTACTTGAAAATCAGAATATTGCAGAGAAAGAAAAATTACCAATATGTCAGGA
>DAOVSY010000076.1 GCA_030633365.1 Spirochaetaceae bacterium
GCCTGTTTTTGCACCCTGACCGCCCTTAAAATGAAACGCCTGGACCATTTTTATCTTATCCTCACTGTATCCAAACATTGCACTGGCAAGTTCATACATATAACGGCTGTTTGCCTGCTGTTCCTCGGGCAGCATACCTCCCTCGCCGGAACAAATCCCGGTTCCGGCAAACTCAGCACCCTTGGCCAGAGCAGTTTTGGCCTCTTCTGAGAGCGCACCATAACTCATATCAGAAACAAATAGAGGAATCTTTAGAATAAGTGGTTTTTTCGATTCCGGCCCAATTACCAGTTCTGTGCCTACCTCCGCGTCTTCCATCAGGGGTTGGCGGTAAAGCTGGGCAACCATTACCTGAATATCATTCCAAAGAGGCAGCTGGTTCCATGGAACTCCCATGGCTCCCATAGGCCCATGATGACCAAACACCGGCAGACCGTGACGGGAGACATTATGGGTAAACTCCACTGTAGGTTCCTCATTAGTTGAGCGCACTACAGGTACCGGTTTATCATCAGAATCTATCCCTGGGCCCTCTTCCCCCACCTGATCATCAGAGAAATTGTTATGCGTACCGTCACAAAATGGTGAATTCCTGGTGTGCTTACAGGCACACAGAAATGTAACCTGGTCCTTGTCAGAGACTATTACCCTGGGGGTAAATGTTGTTCCAACATGAGAACCATCACAGAAAGGCTGACTTTTCGATTTTCCGCATGTACAGAAATGATACTCCTGTCCTTTGGACAGAGTGACCTCAACAGGTTTATTGTCAGCAATAACAGGGTTCTTCATATTGGATAATCTCCTTTATGCTCTGCCAAATAGGAAGCGAGTTTTAGTTATTGTACCTCATTTTGAACGATTTTTGGAGTTTTTTTTTGTAAATAAAAATTTGAGAATTTTATTCAGGTAACTCAAAGGAATAAACATCAGTAGTGCCTTACATTGGATAGAGCTGGTATTTTACTTCGTAAAAACCTACTGATAAAATCTGAAGAAGAGTTTGAAAAGTTTTTACCTGTGAACTGTAGCAGGGATAAAATCAACCAATTTCAGTTTGACGGCTTGTAGAATTGATGCTTACGGATGATCACAAAGAACCTGGGAAAGAATCTCCCAGGTTGTCGATGATTTCCTATCTGCCTGATTTAAGTACTTGTTTTTCCCACTCTTCGACATTAACTCCTTTAATCAAAAGCCATAAGATCATCAATAATTCTCCGAGAAAGGTGAATTCGCTAAAGGTTATACCAAAGTCGGGGACAAAAAAGAACATAAATGAGTCTATCAGATACCCAAAACATGCGACGATCAATAAAACCCCGATGATTCTCGGCAGGTAGCCAGATTTGAAAACCAAATAGCCCATAGGGAATAACCAAAGTCCCCAAAATATCTCGGCGATGAAAATCCCGGATTGACGTAAATCAAGGAACAGTCCTACGAGAGTTTGCGTCTGATCTGATGTGAAAAACGTCAGGAAGTCCGGGCCGTTCAAAAGTAGCAGGACAGCAAATTGATTAAGCTCATTGAGCATTGCAATAGGTACAGCAACTAAAATGAGCACGACCATATACAACGCATGGGTTTTATTTACTGGCTTGAGTACTTTATACAAATAAAGAACCACAAATATCTGAACTACCTGAGTGAGTAGAGCACTCACAATACTAATGCGGTATAGCATCTGATTAGTCATAATATTGCTAACTGTTGCGGCTATATCTCCGGGCACAAAAAGAGTCTTAGGAACATAAAGCATCCCAAATACTCCCAGGGGGATCAAAAGCATATACAGCAACCCTGCAATTCTCGCAGTCTTTTTTGGATTTATTTCTTCTTTGGTATTCATTGTTTTCTCCCTTCTTGATTTTTGTATTTATAGTAATTGCTGTAAAGATTACTCTTTTTATCAGATATGTCAATGTTTTTAACATAGCGGAGAACATAGGAACAGAGAGGAACATAGGGACGGAGCAATAGAATAGATATTTGAAGTAAAATTCAACTTTCCTGCATATATATAAGTATCATGAGAAAAAGAAGAGAAATATAGGTGAAAGGGGGCAGAGAATCTAGAGTACCCAGGTGTGTTAGGCCATTTCCAACTTATGGAGGAAGTTTTCTCAGGTATGTTAGACATTAAGCCAAATTTATACTAAATTCCAAATATGGAAAAAATAAATATATTATTTTTAATGGTAATTTTTATTTTAAGTAATTTCACTGCTTATAGTAATGAATCATCTAATACAGTAATCATCACCGGGTACTACGAAAAACCTGAATCATTTGACAATTTAAAAACGATTAAATGGGAAAGCAATTCTAAAGGTGAATTTATTGAGATCATTGTTAAGGGAAAGATATTAAACTTTGAAGTTGTATTATTAGGTTGGGATAATAATGATCTAGTTGAAAAGTCGCAGAAGTTCTTAATAGGTGAGATTGAAAACAAAACGATAATTCTATTAACTTATATGCCTGAAGGTATACCATCAGAAAAGATTAAGTGGAAGGATTTATCAGGCAATGATTTTGAATACATAATACAGGATTATAATATGCCAGACCTGGATCCAAAGAACCATATATTTAATATAAAATAATACTCAATTATGATTGATGAATATGGAGAAATTATAGCCAAAGCTAAACATGTAACAGCCTATAGGGGTGTGAGTTTGTATTCTTCGATGAGCCCATTGCAAGACAGGTGGGACCAGGTTCTTTTAAAGAAACTCGGAACATAGGAACGGAGCAATAGAAAAGATATTTGAAGTAAAATTCAACTTTCCTGCATATATATAAGTATCATGAGAAAAAGAAGAGAAATATTAGATGGATTCAGTTATCATATTACAGCAAGAATAAACAGACAGGAATTTTTGTTTGAGTCAAATGAAGTTAAAGAAATGTTTTTGGATGTTCTAAGGAGGGCAAAAAGAAAGCATTATTTCCTAATTAAGAAATTTTGCATAATGAACAACTATATTCATTTTCACATATCGCATACCATCAAAACTGTATTTTCATCAGCTTAGAATACTTTTCCCCTATACTGGTTAAAAACTGTTTACTATTGTAAAATCGCTTATTAACACATTCACTTAAGGAAACTAATTATGTCTTTCAAATCTTTGGGACTTCCACCATCTTTATTAGATACTCTGATGGCCAATAACTATCAAAAACCCTATCCGATTCAGACGGAAGCAATACCAGCTGTACTGAATAAAAAAGATGTACTGGGAATTGCAAAAACCGGCTCCGGTAAGACTGCAAGTTATGTCTTACCTATACTGATAAATATACAGAAAGAAACCCTGAAAAAGGGCAGACATATCAATGTTCTAGTATTGGTGCCAACAAGGGAGCTTGCTGTCCAGGTCGATGATGTTTTTAAATTATTCGAAGAAGCCCTTCCTCAAAAAATTAAAACCCTGGCTGTTTTTGGCGGTGCGTCAATAAATCCGCAGATGATGGCTTTAAAAAATGTTAATATCCTAGTGGCCACCCCGGGGCGCTTACTTGATCTGATTGAACAGAATGCAGTGAACCTTTCTGGAGTTGAGACTCTTGTTCTCGATGAGGCTGATAAAATGTTAAATGCCGGTTTTAAAAAAGAGATGAATAAAATTATCGACCTTCTTCCTCAAAAGCGGCAGAACCTGTTGTTTTCGGCAACTCTGAATGAAGATATCAGCAATATAAAACAGATACTCCTTCATGATCCTGTTATTATAAAAATCAAATCTGGGGAAGAAGATATTGACCTGATAAAACAGTCTGCATATTTTGTCCCTGAAAACAAGAAAGGCCCTCTCCTGCGTCATTTAATAAAGAGTAGGAAAATGAAGCAGGTCCTTATTTTTACATCTTCAGTTAGAAGGGCGGAAAGGGTTGTGGACAAGCTTGTAAAGAATGATATTGATGCGAAAGCTATTCACAGTAAAAAGACACAGGGCTCCAGAACTGATCTTCTGACAAAATTTAAATACGGCGAGCTAAAAGTTCTTGTTACAACCGATCTTCTGTCCAGAGGAATTGACATTGAATTTCTGCCATGGGTTATAAACTATGAACTGCCGCGATCGCCTAAATCGTATATTCACCGAATAGGAAGAACTGGCCGGGCTGAAAATCCAGGTGAGGCTATATCACTTATATCTCCAGACGAAGAGCATCATTTTAGAGTAATCGAAAAGAAAATGAAAAAGCGAGTTGATAGAAAAACCATAGACGGATTCTTTTGAACCATATATACAGCCTGCTGAACCAGTCTTTTGCCAGTTAAGAGGAAACTTGCATCTGAACAGGTTTACATTACGAAATAAATAGAAGGTAAATAAGCAGTGGCGTTTGTATTACATTGTACACCCCCCGTTATGCCAGGCTGTCTTCGGCCAGGTGATGCCATTCCAACCCTTTGATCTCAGTAATCTCCACAATATTTTCTGCTTTACCCAGAAGGATACGGCACTCATGGCTAAGATTGAGAATATGCAATTTCTTATTCATGGAAGAGTATTTTTCAGTGATAAAATTTAATGCTTCCAGTCCAGAATGATCATGTACACGGGCATTCTTAAAATCGATTACAATATGTTCGGGATCATCTGCAAAGTGGAATATTTCCTTGAAGGACATAGCGGAACCGAAAAAGAGTGCCCCGTCGAGGGTGTAGATTTTAGTACCATTTTTATCAATTCGATCTTGAACATCGATTTTCTGACCCTTCTTCCAGGCAAAAACAAGTGCAGAGAAGATAATTCCCACTGCCACTGCAATTGCCAGATCTACTGTGACGGTAATTATGGAAACTAAAATAATAACAAGTGCATCAGATTTGGGAATCTGCTTGAGAACACGGATGCTCGACCATTCAAAAGTGCCCATGGCTACCATGAACATGACTCCCACCAGAGCAGCAAGAGGTATATTTTCGATCAGAGGGGCACCAAAGAGGATAAATCCAAGGAGTGAGACAGCCGCTACGATGCCTGAAATACGGCTTCTACCACCTGCTTTAATATTAATAACTGACTGGCCGATCATTGCACATCCGCCCATTCCTCCGAAGAATCCGTTAACGATATTGGCCAATCCCTGCCCGATACACTCACGGTTTCCCCTTCCTCGGGTATCAGTCATTTCATCGATTAGTGATAAGGTCATCAACGATTCAATCAGTCCAACTGAAGCTGCCAGAAGCGAATAGGGTAAAATTAGCAACAGGGTATCCAAAGACAATGGGATTTGGGGAAGAGAAAAAACAGGAAGAGAAGCTGCAAGGGTCATCCTGGCCGAATCATTTTCTTGAACGAAGTCGAGTATATTAAGAACAGGAATACCTGCTTTATTTAGAATGCCGGAAATAACAGTAACAACAATAATCGCAACCAGGGTCGCTGGAACAGCTTTTGTCAGCTTAGGAAGGAAATGACTGATAAACATAGTCAAGGCAATCAATCCACCCATAACACTCAGTATCAGGACTTTTTCAGGTATAGCCTGAGCATGGCCTGTAGTGAACATTTCAAACTGTGAACGAAAAATGATAATGGCAAGCCCGTTTACAAATCCCAGCATAACGGGATGGGGAACAAGCCGGATAAATTTACCAAGTTTGAGGACACCGAAAAGAACCTGTATAAGCCCCATAAGAATAACGGCGGCAAAAAGGTGGCTCAAAGCCGAACCCATGCCTCCTCCCTCCATCTGCTGTCTTACAAGTGGAGCAAATATTATTGCAACGGCTCCGGTTGCACCGGATATCATTCCGGGCCGGCCGCCGACTAAAGCCGTAACCAGTCCCATCATAAATGCTGCATATAAACCGATCGTCGGATCGATTCCCACAATAAAGGCAAAAGCGATAGCCTCAGGAATAAGCGCCAGAGCAACTGTAATTCCAGACAGCATCTCATTTTTCAGATTTTTAGGTTTTTCGATATTTAAGAAATTTAATGTCATTAATAGTCCTATAAATAAATTTGAATATGAAAACTACCAATTTTTGGACATATTAGCAAGAGAAGCAATTGTAGAAATATTGAAACTAAAAAATATGATAACACATGCGCTGGAACTAAGATAAATTGCGGAGGGATGTCTCTCCACCCCGGGCCCAGAGAGAAATTTCTTTTATGTCCGAGGGCTTTGTCCGGCAGCAGCCGCCAATTATGCTGGCCCCGGATTTGTACCATCCCTGGGCGCTTTCGCTGTAGCTTTCTACTATTGATGCGCCATTCCAGGTTTTTGAATCCGGTAGGTACTCCTCTCCGGAGTTTGGATAGAGAATTACCGGCTTATCTGTGCTCTTTTTTATTTCACTGACAAGGGATTCCATATACTTGGGAGCAGTGCAGTTAATACCTACAGCTGCAACCTGCTTATGATTGTTAAGCCATTCAGCGCAGGCTGAAATCTCCTCGCCGCTGTTTATGTGCCGGCCGTCTTTAGCGCTGAAGCTGATCCAGGCATATACCCCGGGATTCTCTTCCAGTAAAAAGGTAAGGGCTTTTGCCTCATCCAGACAGGGAATAGTCTCGCAGGCAAGGATATCCGGACCTGCTTCAATGAGGGTCTTTAACCTCTTTCGGTGGAAGTCCATAAGCTCATCCACTGTAAGGCCGTAGTTCCCCCGGTATTCGGATCCGTCTGCAAGAAAAGCTCCATAGGGGCCGACTGACGCAGCCACCAGGGGTTTAGGTCTGCCTTTTCTATTTCTTGTTTCGGCCCAGAAAGAGTCCCTGGCTTCTGCTGCAATTCTGACTGAAAGCTGAATAAGCTCTTCGGCCTCTTTCCCGCTCAACCCCCGTTTCTCAAAGCCCTCGTATGTTGCCTGGTAGCTGGCGGTTATCACACAGTCGGCTCCTGCATTATAATAATCAGTATGAACCTTTCCGATTATTTCTGGATTTTCCATCAGCACCTTTGCGGACCAGAGTGGATCGTTCAGGTCACAGCCCCTATGCTCCAGTTCTGTGGCAAATGCCCCGTCCAGGATCATCATTGAATAAGTTTCCAGAATACTCTGTATTGGATTCATTCATCAGCCTCCGGGAATAATTATACATTAAATATCCAGAAGTTTTACAGTATTTTTTTCTAATGAATTAACTGTGATTTGGTGCAAAAAACCCTGGATACATATGTATGGAGTAACGGGTTTAAACTCATTCTTTACTATGGTAATATCTGTTTTTAAACAGGGAGTTAACAATGAATAATAACAATATTTTCAGACGTCTTCAAAATATATTTAACCTTGATAATACAAAAATGATAGAAATATTCAATTTTGCAAATTTAAAAGTAAATAAGGACCAGATAAATAATTGGCTTAAAAATGTTGATGATCCAGGGTATATAAAGTTTGGAGATCATCAACTATCTCCGTTTCTTAATGGTCTAATTGATTATAAACGTGGGAAAAAAGAAGATTCAGTACCAAGAGAAGAAAAAAGATTAACAAACAATATTATATTTACAAAATTAAAAATAGCATTGAACTATAAATCTGATGAAATTCTTGAAATTATGTCTCTGGCAGATTTCCCTCTTCGCAAACTGGAATTAAGTGCCTTATTTCGTAAACCAGGTAATAAACATTTTCGTGAGTGTCGGGATGAAGTTTTAGAGGGGTTTTTTAGAGGACTTGAAATTAAATATTGTTCTTAACTTTAATCTGTTGTAAAATACTCATATAATTGAACCTGGTCGGAACTTCGTTCCTGCTCGGTCATGCAACCTGGGGTAGAATATGACAGATATGATTAATCCGGATAACAAACCTATTAAACTGCAGAGAGAAGAAGCTATAAAAAAACTTGAACATAACTTTGCTCATGGTCATCTGGAGGTAGAAGAATTTGAAAGTCGTCTGGATCTGGCTTTAAATACAACTCTTCCACAGGATCTGGCAAGAATTACAGCAGATCTGGCTGTAATACCTGTAAATTTAGAAAACTCTTCAGACATTATAATAAATACAGGAAAAGTTCGTTCAGAGGAAGTATTTCTTAGTATTTTGAGTGGTGTTGAGCGGAAGGGCGTTTGGAAACCTGCAAGAAAAAATAAACTCTTTACTCTGATGGGTGGTATGGATCTCGATTTTTCAGAGGCAATTTTTCCTCCAGGAGTAACAGAGATAGAGTTTCTCTGTTTAATGGGTGGTGTTGATATTATAGTTCCGAATGGAATTAATGTAGAAGTAAAAGGACTTCCCATAATGGGAGGAATAGATAAGAAAGTTTCAGATGAGCATTATCCAGGCAGTCCCACACTTAAAATATCAGGAATAGTTCTTATGGGAGGAATTGATATTAAACATCCTAAACGGAAAAAACGTCGCTGGGGCAGATAAATGAAAAAAAATCTTTTTCTTCTTTTTATGGCGCTTATTCTATTTATAAGTATTTCCAGTTGTAAAAAAGAGGGTGAAGTTTTTGATAATACCAATCCTGCTTCAGATAATAGAAGCAGTTCCAGTTTTTCCAGTGAAAATCAAGATACCGGGCTATTTAAAGTCATGGATAATCTTCCTGTAAAATATTACCCGGATGGTATAGATATAAATCTGGAACAGGTAACTACTGTAATAGAATCTGATGATCCTCTGATGATTTCAGATTATGGCCCCAGGGGAGAGCTTCCGACTGAACTTGAATATCCTTCTATTTGGGTTCTTTTTTCCCAGCCTATTATTCCGCTTGCACAGTTGGGCAGTTCTTCTGATGCTAGTGATATTCTTAAAATTGAACCTGCATTGGATGGAATTTACCGGTGGTATGGAACAAAGCTTTTAAGTTTTGAAGCCAGTGAAAAAGGCCTCCCCCAGCATATTTATAATATTGGTATTAACAATCAGCTTATGTCTCTTGGAGGCAAACAACTGTCCGGAAGAAACAGTTTTAGTTTTCACACTGAATACCTTTCTATGGTTTCAATTGTTCCAGGCAGGGGTGGAACTTTTTTAGAAAATGAAGTCCCTGTTTCTGAAGCATCTAAAATTACTGTTGCATTTAATTACCCTGTTAATCTGGAAGTTATAAGTAAATATTTGAGTATTAGTTCTAACGGGAAAAATTATCAATTTAGTATTGGAAGACCTGAAGATAAAGAGGGACGCAGAACAAAAGAAGAATTATCTAAATATGCTGTTCTTGAACTTATTGGGACATTAAAAGAAGACAGTACAGTCTTTGTTACAATGTTAGAAGGAGCAAGATCAGAAACTCACTACATTGGAACACCAGAAGATGAAGAGATGAGTTTTAAAACCTTTGGATCTTTTTCGTTTGTAAAATCATCTGCAAGGTCATATTCTTTTCCAGGTAGTTCAGCAGGTGATTCCAATCCAGTATATCTTGAGTTCTCCCATCCTGTAAATAATGATAATTTGGAAAAATTGATTTCCTCCTTTCCTGAACTTTTTATTAAAAATACAAATATTACAGTGTGGAACAATATTATTAAAATTTCCAATTTACCAGTGGAATACGATAAGTCATATATTTTCCAGCTTTCATCTGAAATTAAGGATATTTATGGTCGGGAGTTAAATAATACAAAAACAGTAACTGTGGATATCCCTGAAGCATCATCCTATGTGTGGTTTCCTAATTTGGGATCGTTAATGTTGGAATCGACATTTGATCCTAAAATAATATATGAGTTTCAGAATATTTTCGATGGTGACTGGAAGGTTGATTCCATAGCAGACCCCTATAAAAGCTTTACTTCGGAGGAACTTGTTCCTTTTAATTTTTCTGGTATAGAAAAAAATATTAGGCACTTTCAGGTAGAAGATCTCGAGCCATGGCTAAGCAGTGCTGGAACAGGTTGGGTTGGATTTTCCTGGAACTTTGAAGAACCTGATGAAGATGGCCTAAGACCTGTCTGGGGTAAAAGAGATCTGCAGTTGCAGGTAACTGATCTGGCTCTTACAACACGTTATGGATACAATAAAGTTGTAACCCTTATTTCCAGTTTATTAACTGGAAAAGTTGTTAATGGAGCAAAAGTATCCCTCCTGCGGGATCGGGAAGTTCTTCGGCAAATAAGTACAAATGAATCAGGGTTGGCTATTTTTTACCTTGAGGATGGAGAGTACAGTAAGTATTTCTCTGATAATGAAAACAGATGGAAGGATCATATTCGATTCAGAGTTGAAACAGATTCTGACTCAATAGAGTTTATACCCAATAACTCACATAATATCTGGCATATGGGTATATATAATGTAGAAACTCCTATAAGTATTCAGAAACCCGCTATGGAGACTTTGATTTTTACAGACAGAGGCCTCTATCGTCCTGGAGAAACTATGACTTTCCGGGGTATCGATAGAATCTTGAGTTTAGGTGAATATTCTTCTTTTAGCGGGTCTTATACAATACGTTTAAAAGAGCCCTCTTATGATGGTAAAATATTAGCAGAAGAAGCTGGGTTCTCTTCAGAATCTGGTGGGTTTTATGGCAGTTTTACACTTCCTCAAAATCTATCTCCCGGTTATTACAGGCTAATCTATTCCCGTGAAGGTGGATCAAAAGAGATTTCCTTTCAGGTTGCAAATTTTGAACGTCTGTCTTTTTCTGTGGATCTTA
>DAOVSY010000566.1 GCA_030633365.1 Spirochaetaceae bacterium
AAATCTGACTTTAGAAATATAATATTAATTATGACAAGTAATGCCGGTGCCCGGGATATAGGAAAAGACCTTATTGGTTTTGGTGATTCTAAAATTACAGATGAGGCAATAACAGATGCTGTGGAAAAAACTTTCAGCCCTGAATTTAGAAATCGTCTTGATAAAATTATTTCATTTAATAAACTTGAGAGTGATATAATACTCAAAATTGTTGATAAAGAAATTTTAGAGTTTTCTGAAACACTTAAGGAAAAGGATGTTGTTCTTGAAGTTTCTTCTGAATGTAGAACCTGGATTGCTGAGCATGGTTATTCATATGAATTTGGTGCCAGAAATATTGCAAGAATGTTTGAAGATAAAATTAAAAACTTTTTTGTAGATGAGATTTTATTTGGAAAGCTTAAGAATGGTGGTGAAGCAACAGCAGATATTAAAAATGATAAAATCTTAATATCTGTTAAGAGTTAGTTAGTGGAGAGTTCTTTTCCATATATTGATGAGTTAGAATATTTCCCTTTTCCATCTGTGGATAAAGCAAGCCCTGAAGGAATTGTTGCAATGGAGGGAAACCTTTCTCCGGGAATGCTTCTTTCCGCTTATAAGCAGGGGATCTTTCCCTGGTATTCCAAAGGGGAACCCATATTATGGTGGAGCCCTAATCCAAGAATGGTTTTGTTTCCTGAAAATATCCATATTTCAAAATCAATGGCCCGTAATTTTAAAAGAGGCAAATTTACATTTTCCATGGATAATCAGTTTAGTGAAGTAATTAATACCTGTGGAGATATCTCCAGGACCCATGAAGATGGAACCTGGATAACATTGGAAATGGAAGAAGCATATGTTCATCTTCACAAGTTGGGATGGGGACACTCTCTGGAGGTTTGGGAGGATAACGAACTGGTTGGAGGATTGTACGGTCTTTCTATGGGTTCTGTTTTTTTTGGGGAATCAATGTTTTCTAAAAAAACTGATGCCTCAAAGGCTGCTTTTATTATTCTTGCACAAACTTTGGGAATACTTGGTTTTACAATGATTGACTGTCAGTTATACACTTCCCACCTGGAGTCTCTGGGTGCCGAAAAAATTGACAGACAAGAATACCTAAAACTGTTAAAAAGTGGATTACAGGCAGAGACACATAGAGGTAATTGGAACAATCTGATAGATTGTAAGGGCACAGCGCACTGTGCCCCAACGGATAAAATAGGATAAAGAAATGGGAAGACATAGAAAGAGTGCAATAGGCGAAGTAATAACAGGTACATTGATGATATCTCTTCCATTTTTTCTCTTTGGAGGATTCCCTTCTATGGGAATGGGTATGCACATGAGGTTTCCTTTCTGGGGTTGGATTATTGTTGCCCTTGGAGCAGGATCGCTTGTCAGAGGTATCACCAGACTGGCGGCAAAGAGTAAAAAAATGATAGACAGCAAACCTAATGCAAAAAAACGAAAGCTTGAACTGGAGAACAAAGTACTTAAGGCTGCAAAGAAGGCAGGTGGAAAAGTTACAGTTGCCCGTACAGCATTGTTCATAGATGCCCCTATAGAAGAAACAGAGACTATCTTAAACAGTCTTGCCTCCCGGGGGCATGCAAATGTGGAAGTTTCATCAGAAGGTCAGGTTCTTTATATGTTTCCGGACTTTGAGGAAAATGATAAGCTGGAAATGTAAATTGGGACAGAGTGTATTCTGTCCCTAAATATTAATTATTTGAAGTGTTAAAAAAATGCAACAAAACTTAGACCTCGGCCTTTTACTATAATTTAATTTTTACCAGTAATTCTTTTCTTTTAATAAATATTAAAATTATTGTAATAAAGAAATAAACAAAAGTTATATAAATTAATAAAGTTAAAAGATCAATTATAACAATCCTTAATAAAAAATTGAACCAAAAATGAATCCACATTGCTATAAGAATATTTTTACTCTTATTATAAAA
>DAOVSY010000040.1 GCA_030633365.1 Spirochaetaceae bacterium
AGCATTACGTAATCATTTTGCAGGAATGAAAGCTACTGATTTTGACTTTGCTACAGATGCAAATCCCGAAGATGTTCAAAGGATTTTTATTCATGTGATACCCACAGGAATAAAACATGGCACTGTAACTGTTCTATTTAAAGGACATCAATTTGAAGTAACAACTTTCCGGATTGAAGGCAATTATTCAAATTCAAGACATCCTGACCAAATATCATTTAGTCCATCTATTTTTGAAGATCTTAAAAGAAGAGATTTTTCAATTAATTCTATTGCTATGAATCTACTGACAGGCGAAGTATTAGACCCACACAATGGAATTCAGGATCTAAAACATAAAATTATAAGGGCTATAGGAGATCCTGTGGAAAGATTTACAGAGGATGGCCTTAGACTAATGAGAGCCTGTAGATTTACATCCCAGTTAAATTTCAAAATAGAAGAAAAAACATTTCAGGCAATAAAAGAATGTAGAAATAACCTGAAAATGGTTTCATCTGAAAGAATAAGAGATGAAATATTAAAAATACTTGGTTCAGATAAGCCTTCAATTGCTTTTAAAATAATGGAAGAATCTGGAATTCTAAACATTGTAATTCCTGAATTATCAACCTGCAGAGGGGTTTTGCAAAAAGGGTTCCATGATTTTGATGTATTGGATCATCTCTTTTACTCCTGCGATGGAGGACCTAAGGATGATAAAATTTTAAGATTTGCCTGCCTTTTGCATGATACCGGAAAACCTCTCTCATTATCTACTGATAGTGATGGTTTTCCCACCTTCTATCATCATGATAAAATATCAACTGAACTTGCAGTTAAAATTATGCAGAGCCTAAGGTTTTCCGGTAGTGAGATTAAAAGAGCGGCTCATCTCATTTCAAATCATATGTTTAACTATACTGAGGACTGGAGTGATGCGGCTGTTAGAAGATTTATATCAAAAGTTGGTATTGATAATATTGATGATCTTTTTAAAATGAGAATGGCTGATCAATTTGGGATGACTAACTCAAAAATATATTCAGAAAAATTAAATTCCTTTACAAATAGAATAAATAATGTTCTTACAGAAAATAATGCCTTTACTATTAAGGATCTAAATATTAGCGGTACAGACTTACAAACTGAATGCGGAATTAAAAAAGGTCCATTTATAGGAAATATATTAAAAGAGCTATTGGAAACTGTTTTAGATGATCCCTCATTGAATAACAGGGAAATTTTATTAAATATTGCAAAAAATCTCGGCAATAAATATTCTAATTATTAAGATTTTACAAAATGATTGTAAGCCAAAGATGCAGCTTTTTGTTCTGCTTCCTTCTTATTTTTACCAATTCCAGGTCCATACAATTCGTTATTAACCTTTACTTCTATCCAAAAAGTCCTGTCATGATCTGGTCCAACTTTTTTTAATAATGAATATTTAGGATAATTTTTAAATTGTTTTTGTACATATTCCTGTAATAGTGTCTTGTAATCTTTTTTATGCCGGTTTTCGAGCACTTTATTAATTTCAGGGACAAGATACATGAGTATAAAGTTTTGAGATGCTTTGAAACCGGAATCCAAAAAATATGCACCAATTATAGCTTCCATACAATCTGCTAAAATTGCTTTTTTATTCCTTCCTCCGGAATACTCTTCGCCTTTTCCTATAAGGATAAAGTTATCTATTTTTATTTGTTTTGCAATAATTGCCAGACTGTCTTCACTAACTACAAAAGATTTAATCCTTGCCAGATCACCTTCATTTTTACCAGGAAGATTTTTATATAAGTATTCACTTACAACAAGACCAAGGACACTGTCTCCAAGGAATTCCAACTTTTCATTATTTTCTATGTTTTCTTTATTTTCATTTGCAAATGATCTATGAGAAAAAGCAAGGTTCAGGAAATCTAATTTCCTGAACCTTATACCTGCATTCTTTTCAAAAAGTTGCAGTTCCTTCTTTCTTACCTGATTTACAGGTGGAGGTCTGAAGTCTTGTGCTTTAAAACTTCGATTCACTTATGATTAAGCTTCCTGAGATTTCAGAAAATTTAAAGCGTCTCCAACTGTTTCAAATTCATTTGCTTTTTCATCAGGAATTGTAACACCCATTTCTTCCTCAATAGCATATACAAGTTCATATGTATCAAGACTATCAGCACCCAGATCCTGTCTAAAAGATGCTTCCGGTGTTATTTTTGCTTCTTCCACTTCCAGCTTTTCAGCAATAAGCTTCTTTAATTTGTCAAAAAGTTCGTCCATTATTTACTCCTTAAAAAATTTAAGCCATATTTTCAAGTTCAATAACTTGATTTCCCCTGTAATAACCACATTTAGGGCATACACGATGAGGTAATACTTTATTACCACAAGTTCCGCATTCAACGAGTCCAGGTACTATAAGTTTCATGTTCGCAGATCGTCTGGTACGTGACCGTTTTTTTGACGTCTTATATTTTGGTACTGCCATTGTAACATCCTCTCTAAGTTAGCAAAAAGTCAGTGTGAACTTACTCTAAATAGAGCTTAATGTCAACTGTCTCTTAAACGCTCTTTTAAAGCCAATGCTACTTCAGGAGGTACCATAGTTGAGATATCTCCATCAAGAAGAGCAATCTCCTTTATAGCTGAAGACCTCAAGACAAAATACTTTGGGTCAGTTGGCATAAACAGGATATCAACATCAGGACTTAATACCTTATTAGTCATAGCAAGTTCAAACTCATAACCAAAGTCAACCAGTGCACGAACACCTCTGACCATCACTTTAACATGATGTTCTTCTGCAAATTTAACTATTAAATTATCCCATAACTTTACAGTTACATTAGAATAATCCTTTAATAGTAAACTCATCATTTCATATCGTTCCTGTGATGAAAACAGAGTTTTTTTCTGATTATTCACCGCAATAACAACATAGAGTTCCTCAAAAATTAAGGACGCCCTTTTTATTAGATTCAAATGACCGTTGGTTGGAGGATCAAATGAACCTGGAAACATAGCTTTTATCACTTAGACAATCTACTCAGTATATGGAGTATAAGTCAAGATATATTTCGGTCGGCAACCGAAATATATCGATTTTTTTATAGAATTGTTATAAAAGATGTTTTAAAGCAGGTTTTAACATAAATTTTCCATGTTTATTAATTTTCGTTTTGACAAATAGTTCATGACTATATAAACTAGGACTAATGAGAAATATTTATATTTATTTACTATTTATTATTTTTTTGAGTTTACTCTTTTCATGTGCAACTCAGGAACCTTTAGAACAGGAAGAAATTCCCCAAAAAGAAATAGTACAGGAAACTACAGTTGTCCCTGAAAAGGTTGAAGTGGTAGTAGAAGAGCCTTCTAAAACATTAAATGAAACAGAAATAAAAGAAGCTGAAATTGATATTTCAGAACTAATCCAAAAATTAAATAGAATAATTACTTCCAAAGACTTTAACAGCTGGAAAAATCATCTTTCAGAGGATTATATTAATTATTACAGCGATCCTGCTGTATTAAAAGAAAAAACACAATCACCTCTTCTTACAAAATATAAGATAGTATTACGATCATTGGAAGATTATTTTAATTATGTAGTTGTTGGTAGCAGACAAAACGTTAAACTTGACGAAATTAAAGTACTGGATAGAGATCATATTAAAGCTTACATGTTTATTAACAATAAAGCTGTTATAATATATGAACTTATTAGAATAGATAATATTTGGAAAATAGGAAAATTCTTATAATAACAACCCCACAAGGGAAATGGAGAATCAATATGAAAAATAAATTTTTCACCATAATAATACTGGTAAGCTTCTTAATGTCTATTAGTTCTGTATATTCACAGGATCAGGCAAAAGAAACGACAGTAGAAGAGCTATTTTTACAAAGTATTGAACTTACTGTAATTGGTGAAATGGCAACAGATACCTCCAGAGACTCAAAACTGGATGCACTTGAAGCAATTGAAGATATGATAGAAAACGGGCGCGCTTCTCAAAATAGCCAGGATGTAGTTTCTGTCCTGGAGTATTTATCAATGGAAGGAAATGGACACCAAATGAGAGAATCGGGTTTACTAATAAATAATTTTCCTGAAGTACGAAGACGATCCTGTGAATCTCTTGGAATTATAGGTGGAGAAAGTGCAAAAGCTTCTCTTATAAATGTTTTATTAACTGAGAACGAACCTATGGTCCTTGCAGAAGCAGCTTATGGACTTGGTACAATTGGAATTAATAACGATAATCAGGTAACTCAGGCTCTTGCATATTCAATACTTGGACAAAACATAATGACTCCTGATAATAATTATGCATTTGCTGTACTTCTTGCATTTGAAAAAATTGCAGAAGCAAATAATGGCATAGAAGATCCAGGTGCTATTAGAGCTCTTGTAAGAATCCAAAATGGTAATTATATAAAAACTGTTCAAAGAAAAGCTAAAAGTGTAATTGAAAAACTTAGAGCATATTAAATAAGCTTATTAGGCTGAAGGCTTTTAGGTAAAAAAACTGGATATGTCGAGTACTGTTAAGTTTTACAACCTAATAGCCTAAAGTCTAAAAACCTTCCTTTTTATCTGTTTTTTAAATCACGGCTAAGCTTCCTGCGCCATTCACCTTTACTTTCTTTTTCTTCATATTGAATTGTTTTTCTGATTGATAGATCTTTTCCGGATTTTCCATTAACTATAGCAAACTTTCCGTTTCCAATGTAAATAATTTTTTCTTTAAGCTCTAATGTTTCATCTTCAGATATTTGTTTTAGTACACAATCAAAGTGTGCTGGTTTATTATCTTCACCAACTGAAATAGCTGTTAACATAAACTTTACAGATTTATTACAAATAGGACATTCAGGGAATGTTCTCTTTGTACGTGGTCGTCTGTAATTATTTCTTCTACGGCTTTTAGAGGTATTAGTATTTTCAGATTCGTGATTTTCGCTCAATTACCTACTCCTCATTTAGATGGAAAATTTCTTTTGTCAGGGTATTAGCAATACTTTTTATTGCAACATTAATATATTTTTTGTCATTAATTTTTTCTTTTAGTTCTGCAATTTTCTTTGGGTCGGTGTGTTTAGCTATACGTATCATTATTATGTATATCTCCGTGAATATATTTTATAAACAATATTTAGATGCATAAATAATTTCATGAACCGGCTCTTTTTTTTAATTCATCTTTATTAATAGCTCTAACAATAAATAATTTCTTTTCGACAAGTAAATCCAGAGTTTTTGCTGATTTCCCATTTAAAATTCGTCCAGCAGGTGTCATTAATATCTGCACTGTAGGTCTTAAAGGTGCATTATCATGTACTAAATTGACACGGGCTATAGAACTATCATTTAGTATAACAAGAGACCCCAGAGGATACATCCCCATACTTTTTATGAATATCTTTAAAATATTAGAATCAAATCTGGTTGAATTATCATTTAATATTTCCCTCATAGCTTTATATCCAATCATTGAATCTCTATATGGACGATCCTTTAACATTGCTCCATATGCATCTGCAACGGATATAATTCTTGAAGACAAAGGAATATCTTTTCCAGATAACCCATTAGGATAACCTTTCCCATCCCACCGCTCATGATGATACAATGCAATTCTGGCAATTTCTTCAGGATATTTTAATGATTTTGTTATGAGTTTATATGTATACATAGGATGGGAATGAATAATCTTTAACTCATCCGAGGTAAGGTTAGACTCCTTTTTTAATAATGCCTGAGGAATTTTTGTCATCCCAATATCATGAAGAAGGGCGGCTACAGCTAAAGATATTAATCTACTGTTAATAATTTTTAGTTGACGCCCCAAAATTATTGAAACTATCATACAATTTAGAGAGCTTTGCACCAAATCATTTTCCGGATCAATCGTATTCATTGTTATTGCTTTTAATGCTTCCGGTTTATCTCTTAACAATGAAAAAACATCAGTTATGATATTATCAATTTCAAATTTATCTGCTTTGGAATATTTCTTAATATCACTAAATATTTCACTTAAACGCGTAATTACCTTTTTATAGATACGTAAAACAGAAGAATCGCCTACATATGCACCAACAATATCACTGGATTCTTCAACCTGTGACTTAGATAGGATTTCTCCATCTGTCTCTACATACTCAACTTCCCAACGAAGGAGTCTCTTAATATCTTTTTCCAATATTTCTATTTTTTCAGGAACCAGTAAATTTTCTCCATCAAGGTAAACTGGTGCTGAAAACTGCATTCCGGCTTTAAGGTCACTAACTTTTATTTTTTTCATATTAAATCCTGCGTTTCTTTAATAAATACAAGTATTTCTGCTACAACTTCAAAAACTTCTTCCGGAATATATTCACCTGGGTCCAACATAAACAGGGTTTCAGAAAGCAAATCATCTTTTACCAAAGGTATATTATAGTTTTCTGCAATTTTAATAAGTTTATCTGCAACAAAACCATTTCCTTTTGCTGTTATGAATGGTGCTGGTAATTCTTTATTATACTTTATTGCTACAGCCTTATTCAATTCAAACCCTCTAAACTGAGAAATCTATATTCTTTAGTTTTCCAGAAATCATTTCTGTAAACCCATCTTCCAAAGTCCACTCTTTATTATTATCGTCAAAAATTATTCCCATATTATATAGTTTTTCTTTTAATTTGGTAAATGGCTTGCTTTTTACCCAGGGAAGTCCATTTGGACCAGACACCTTTATTTTTCCGCCAGAACTGGTCCTGATGAGGGAAAACTCCCAGTCTTTCCCATCACTAATGCTTAATACAAGATTTGTAATTTGAAAACTATTATTTAATTTTAATTTTAATAATCCCTTCCCAGGCCTGGTAAAAGAAAAATTAAGTGGAATAATTAACCAATTATCATGTTTAGCTACAGAATGATTAAAATACTTTATAAGTTCATTTCCAGTATCAGAATTTTTTATTTGTTTTTTTATATTCTCTTTTATGCTTTTAATATTAATATTTTTACTTTTTTTAGGATTTTCAGAGTTTTTAGAATTTTTTTCATTTAGATTACTGCTAAAGCTTAAAATTTCTTTAATATTACTATCTGTCACCGGTATACCTTTATCTATTAGCAGCAGAAGTATTTTTACAAGCTTTTGGTCAATTTTACTATTTTTTCGTAAAAAAGGTTCAAGGATCTTAAAATATGACGAGTCAAGGGGCAGATTAGTTTTTAATAATTCTTCAATTATTATTTGATATTTTATATTTGGTATATTAAAATCATTAGCAGGTAACTTCAGACCTGAACTTTGCTTTTCCAATACTTTTAACTGAAGTCTGCTTCTATCCCAATGTATTTGAGCCTTAAGTACTGCACCTTCTTTTAAAACTTTTGTACTTTTTACATTGAAAGACTTTCCAAGTAAAAATATTTTATACATATTTGAATCTATTTTTTTAGAAACAGTAAAAGAAACATAACTACCGGACTTCAAAGTATTTTGAAGTCCGTTAGTTATAGGTTTAATACTATTTGTTTCCAGAAGAAACATTGATTTTACGTAGTACTTGCTTTTTTCTTCTGATCCTTTCTACGAATAAGTTCAGGTACTTTAGCGGCTTTACCAACTCTATCTCTAATATAATAAAGCTTAGCTCTTCTAACCCGTCCTCTTCTAACTACATCAGTTTTCTCAACACGTGGTGAATGTAATGGAAAAATTCTTTCCACTCCAACCCCGTAAGACATTTTTCTTACTGTAAAAGTCTTTCGGATTCCACTATTATTTATGGCAATAACAAGTCCTTCAAAAACCTGGATTCTCTCTGTTTGCCCCTCAATAATTTTAAAATGTACTTTGACAGTATCACCAATCCTGAAATTTTCAGGGTTTTCTTTTAACTGCTCTGCTTCAATTTCATTTATAAGTTCCATTCTCATTTTCCCCCTATACTCAACTCAAATATCTATATCAGGTCTATTTTTCATGGTCTTCTGTATCCTTTTATTTCTCCGCCATTCAGTAATTTTCGCATGATTCCCAGATAAAAGTACATCAGGAACAGTCAAACCACGAAAATCTGAAGGTCGTGTATAATGAGGATACTCAAGTAGCCCATCAGTAAAACTCTCTTCTACAAGAGATTCACTACTTATAACACCTTCTAACAGTCTATATACCGAATCAATAATTACAAGGGTAGATATTTCCCCTGACGAAATTACATAATCACCAATCGATATTTCTTCATCAACATACAAATCTATTATACGTTGATCTATACCCTCATATCTACCACAAATAAAAACCAATTCATCAAAACCGGCAAGTCTTTTTGCCTGATTCTGGTCAAACTTTATACCAGATGGACTGGGAAAGATTACTCTTTTTGAAGAACCACCTACAGAATCAAGTGCAGCTGCCAATGGATCCGGTTTCAAAACCATACCTGCACCTCCACCATATGGAGAATCATCACAGGTTTTATGTTTATCAACTGTAAAATCCCTGATATTTATCAGAGAATATTCCACAAGTCCCTTTTCCACTGCTTTTGCCATAATTGAACTTTTAAAAAAACTATCAATAATCTCCGGAAAGAGTGACAGTATTTCTATTTTCATTCAAGTAACCAAAGAGCTGTTAACTCAACAGTATTAGAACTTATATCTACTTCACCAATATATTCATTTTTAAATGGTATTATAAAAACACCATTTTCTGTTTTAACTTCAAGTAAATCATTGATACTGTTTTGACTTATACCAACTATTTTACCTAAAATATTTCCTGAATTAATAAGCTTACATCCATTCAGATCTTTTAAATAGTATTCTTCGGGTCCAAGAGCTGCTGCAAATTTTTCATTTACCCATATCTCCCAACCGGAATAGGTCTTACCAATCTCAGGACTGTCAATCCCCTTTAACTTAGCAAAAACAGTACTGCCTGAGGCCTTTATACTTTCCACAGCCAGTACTTTTACCTTACCATCTTTCTTTAAAACAAATTCTTTAAGTTTAAGAAAATGATCTGTTTGTCCGGAAAAACTCAGGATTTTTACAAATCCATTAACACCATGGGAAGTTCTAATTTTCCCTATAGCAATTTCATTCATAGGTTAGCAAGCCTTTAATCAAGTATTTCCAAAACAATTCTCTTTCCGGATTTTGTAGCAGAAGCACTAAGAATAGTTCTCATTGCTTTTGCAATACGTCCGTGTTTACCAATGACCTTACCAATATCTTCCTGGGAAACTTTTAATTCCAGTATAGTTGACTTCTCACCTTCGACAATATTTACATCAACACCATCAGGATCATCAACTAAAGATTTAGCAATATAAATAACAAGATCTTTTTCCACTGTACACCTCTTTAGCTTACAGATCTATTAATAAAGATTTCTCTTTTATTCAACAACTTTTTAACTGTAGCTGTTGGTTGAGCACCTTTGTCAATCCATTCTTTAATCCTGTCTTCTTTAAGCACAACCTGCTTATCTTCTGTTTCTATGGGGTGATAAATCCCAACTTCTTCCAGTGTTCTACCATCTCTTGGTGCTCTGGAATCCATAACAACAATTCGGTAATAGGGTCTCTTTTTTGATCCAAACCGTTTGAGTCTAATTTTAACGCTCATACGAACCTCCTAATGTATTTCAACTTCAACTTTATACTCCAAGGCTTTTCATTAAATTAGCCTGGTATTTCTTACTTCTCGCCATTTTTTTCATCATCAACCTGGTCTTTTCAAACTTTTTAAGCAGTTTATTAACATCAAATACTGCTGTACCAGAACCTTTGGCAATTCTCTTTCTTCTGGAAGGGCCAATAATTCTATGATTATATCTTTCTTTCTTTGTCATGGAAAGTATAATAGCTTCCTCTTTTATCATTTCTCCCTGATCAATATCGTCTGCATTCACATTACCTTTCGCACCTGGAATCATATCCAAAATTGATTCAATACTACCCATTTTTCGAACTCTTTGAAACTGTTCAAGATAATCCTGCAAAGTAAAAGTTGCAGAAATCATTTTTTCCTGAAGTTTATCGGCTTCTTCAATGTCTATTGTTTCCTGTGCTTTTTCTACCAGAGAAACAACATCACCCATACCAAGAATTCTTGAAGCAATTCTCTCCGGATAGAAGGGTTCAAGATCTTCCATCTTTTCACCCACTCCAATAAACTTAAGAGCCTGACCAGTTACACTTTTTAAAGATATTGCTGCGCCACCCCTTGCATCAGAGTCAAACTTAGTAAGAATAACACCTGAAATACCCACTTTTTCATGAAATTCTTTTGCTATGTTATCTGCACCCTGACCTGTCATTGCGTCAGCAACAAACAGTGTTTCAACAGGTTTTGCAATATCAGAAATCTTTTTTATTTCCTTCATCATCTCTTCATCCAGGTGAAGGCGGCCTGCAGTATCAATAATAATAGTGTTAAAGCTCTTCTTTTTCCCATATATAAGAGCATTTTTTACTACTTTTATGGTATTTTTGGAATCTTCAGAATAAACTTCAACTCCTGTTTGCTCACCAAGAATCTGAAGCTGTTTAACTGCTGCGGGACGAACAAGGTCAGCAGCAACCAATAAAGGATTCCTCCCCTCTTTTTTAAGTTTCAATGCCAGTTTTGCAGATGTTGTTGTTTTACCGGAGCCCTGTAAGCCCATAAGAAGGATTACAGACTGAGTATCAGGTCCTTTTAAATTAAGATCCTGTTTTTTATCTCCAAGTAGATCAACAAGCCGATCATAAACAATTTTAACAAACTGTTGTCCCGGATCTACTGCCTTTAGAACCTTCGCACCAGTAGCTTCTTCAATAGTACGATTTATAAAGCGTCTTACTACACGGAGATTGACATCAGCTTCCAGTAAAGTAATTTTAATTTCTTCTACTGCATCTTTTATATTCTTCTCGGAAATAGTGGATTTACCGGAAACATTTCTAAATATATCTGTAAATTTTTGTGAAATACGATCGAGCATACCTATCCCCGGGAGTTTTTGATTTTATACAGTAATTATCGGGATTAGTCAATTAGCAGACACCCTAACGAATATCAATATATCTTCGTTTAAGGTATCTATATCTGTCCTGAGCTTCATCCCAGTATATGCTTGAAGGATAAGTATCTATGAGCGTTTTATAATAATCAGCTGAAATTAGTTCATTCCGGATTTGACTATCCTGTTCATATATTTTTCCAAGAAGATAAAGATAATAATCAGAATATTTATTAAAGGATTCATCCAAAATTAATTTTTCTAAAATGGTACTTACTGAAATATAAAATGAGTCCTCATATAACAGTTCTATTATTCCCGGTAACATTCTTAGGATATCAGATTCATTGCTTTCAAGTAATTCAGGAATTATATTAGATAGACTAACGCTATCACCTTTTTCCAACATGCTGTTTACAGAAGATTTAAAATCAATATTTTCTTCAATAAGAGAATCTTCATTTTCAGATCTATCGTTTAAGTTACTAATAATTTGAATAGGTTGATCTTTGAAAATACTAAGAGTTATTATTTCTATTGTTATAATATTATCAGTCAAATCCTGATATTGGAATCTAAGTTTATAGTCCCTCTCTATAATTGGTAAAAAAGTATAAACAGTATTTTCATTAACAAATTTACGACCAATATATTCTAAATCATAATTATCCTTATCCGGCAGATAAATCCAACCTCTTCCATTTAGTAAAATATCCAGTTTAACCCTAATATAACCATTTAAATTACGTTCATAATAAATAGTTTTTGTAATTTCTTCATTTTGAACCACTTTATTTGAACTAATAATCACCGGTTTCTGTTCAATCTCAGAATTAGGATCAATACTTGGAGGGGAATTGGTTTCAACAATAATTTCCTCTATAATTTCAGTTTCAAAAAAATATATTTCATTCCAACCAAAATTATCATTATCAAAAAATAAATATGTGTACAATATTTCTGATATCTCATATTCATTTGGAATTTTTTCTTCCACTGGGACTTTTGGTAGAAATAACAGAGGTTCAAGTTTTTCAGATTCAGGATCTGTCCACCCAATATCAGGAACAGATTCAATATTTTCAGGTTCTTCTGATACAGATACTGAAAAAACAATAACTGGTTCCTCTTCTAAAGGTATAGTATTTACACTATCAAAATTTTTAACATTAACAACTTCTGCAGAAACGCCAGAATTTATATCTGTTGCACATCCTGCAATTAGAAATAGAACTAACAACATGAAATGTTTATGGAATATCTTTAAATATATCATCTATAAGTTTCTCATTCTGTTCTTCCAAATAATTTATTATTAATTCTTCCGGATCCTGCCAATATGGTTCAATATCAGACCATGTCCATTTTTCTTTGTCAGGTAAAAAGTGAGCCCAGCCATTTATACTAAGTTTTTTATAGGACTCAGGTATTTTAAATTTTGAAATATCAATTGCATTAACTATAATATTATCACTTTGTTTCATACTTTTATTATACCTCAAATACCCCGGGAGCAAAGAAATAAGAGTAATAAGTAAAGCTACCAGAGTTACAGCCCCAACAACAAGCAGATAGATTTTAAGCTCTTTATTGCTTAACCATCTCATCTTTTAATTAATTTCCTCATTACTGCTTTTTTTCTTTTCAGCTTCAAGACGCATTGCTACTAATTTAGAGACTCCTGATTCTTCCATGGTCACTCCAAGCAGGGTCTTAGCCCCTGTAACAGTTTTCTTGTTATGAGTAATTACAATAAACTGAGACCTTTCTCCAAATTCCATAAGTAAATTAACAAATCTACTAACATTAGCTTCATCAAGTGCTGCATCAATCTCATCCAGAATACAAAAGGGAGAAGGTTTAACCAAATATGTAGCAAAAAGCATACCTACAGCAGTCAGAGATCTCTCTCCACCTGAAAGAAGTGCTATATTTTCAAGTTTTTTACCCGGTGGCTGTGCAAAAATATCTATTCCGGAAGTTAATACATTTTCGGGATCTGTAAGTTTAAGTTCCCCTCTGCCCCCTCCAAAAAGTCTTCTGAACATAACATGGAAATTCTTTTTTATTTGATCATATGTTTCAAGAAATAATTCTGTAGATTCTATTTTTATTTGCTTTGTTATAGTAGTTAAATCTTCCCTGGCTTTATATAAATCATCTAATTGACCAGTTAAAAAATCATATCGTTCCTTTACTTCAATAAATTCTTCCGGTGCCATAAGATTGACATGTCCAAGATCTTTTAATTTGGTTCTAACAACTGATAAACTATTTTTTAAATCTTTAGATGATGTTTTTATTTCAAAAACTCTGTCATCAAACTCTGAAAGTTCACGGGAATGTATTTCCTTAAAGTTTGAATATATATTCTTAACTTCCGTGCTGACAGAAGATACC
>DAOVSY010000168.1 GCA_030633365.1 Spirochaetaceae bacterium
ATAATGGGACATCTTCAATTTCTACAGGATGAAGCCATTTGGATTCAACTTCTTTTCTAATTTCCAAAGCACTAAAAAAGGCAATACCCAGATTATGTTCGACCATTGTTTTTATCATGGACATATTTTCTATTTCATAAGCAATAGTAAATGGAATAGAATATTGGTGGAAAAACTTATCCATAGCCTGGCGTGAGACTGTATTTTTAACAGATACAATTAGCGGCATGTTTGAAAGCTCGTTTACACTTATACTATTTCTAAGAGCCAGAGGATGTTCAAACCCAACTCCAATTACTATTCGATCTTTATATAAATTTTTATCAATAAGTTCCTGTTTATTTAGATTACATTCATCACTTACAATTATACCCAAATCAGAATGGTTCTGTTTTATAGATTCTATAACAGAAATAGATTTTTGTGATTTAATTGTAAAATCAGTATCCGGATAGTCATTTTTAAAATTCGAAATTAAACCGGGAAGAATCCTTGATCCTGGAGTTCCGCTTGTAGCAATTTTGACTGAGCCATCCATTGCCTCTTTTAACATATTAACTGCAAAATGAGATTCTTCATACATGTCAAGTAAGTTTTTTGCATAAGTAATAAGTGATTCACCAGCTCTGGTAAGCTTAATTTTTCTTCCTACTCTGTCAAATAGTTTTGTTTTATATTCATATTCAAGATCCTTAATTTGAGCACTTACAGCAGGTTGTGTAAGAAAAAGAGTTTCTGCGGCTCTGCTGAAGCTTCCCAGTTTAGCTACTGTGTAAAATGATTTAAGTTTATACAGATCCATAGTCATACCTTTGGAAAAATGTTGATCCAGCTATAAGGTTAAGTTATAACTCCAATAATTATAATTGATTAGACTAAATCTTTCAACAATTTTATGATGTTACTCAAATTGAGTTATCCCAGGAGAGTTGTAATGTTATTTAATCGAGCTAAATCTATAGAAAGTAGTATAGATAAGTACCTTGAAAATGTTTTAAAAGCAGGTTTGATCTTTGAATCTGGAATAAAAGAATATCTTGAAAATAAAATTGAATTGTTTGAAGAACGTACAAAAGAGATTCAGAGTCTGGAAAGTGAAAGTGATGATATTCGAAGAGAAATTAAATATAAGCTTTATAAGGAGCTTTTAATTCCTGATGCAAGAGGCGATGTTCTTGGTCTGCTTGAAACTCTGGATAATGTTATTGATACAGCAGAAATGGTTATGATTCGTTTTTCTATAGAAAAACCTATAGTTTGGCCTGAATTGAAAGATGATTTTATTGAACTGACAAATGTATCGGTTAAATGTGTATTTGAACTGGTCTCTGCTTCCAGGGCATTTTTTAGAGAAATTACAAAAGTATCTGACTGTCTTGTTCAGGTACATTTTTGGGAGCATGAAGCAGATAAAATTGAAGAAAGAATTATGCGTAAGGCTTTTGAGGGTGATTTTATTAAAAAACTTAGCCAAAAAGTTCATATGAGGTATTTTGCAGAAAGAATTTCTCTACTTGCAGATGAGGCAGAAGACGTTGCCGACCGTCTTGATATTTATACTATCAAAAGAAGTATATAGGTAGGTTTGGATGTCAACAATAATTATATTTTTATCAAGTGGATTGTTCTTAGGCTGGTCTCTGGGTGCTAATGATGCTGCAAATGTTTGGGGTACTGCAGTTGGGACCAGGATGGTCAGTTTTAAAAAAGCTGCTCTGGTTGCCAGTATTTTTGTTATTCTTGGAGCAGTTATCAGTGGTTCCGGTGCTTCCCATACCCTTGGGAAATTAGGTGCCATAAATGAACTTGCGGGAGCTTTTACTGTAGCTCTGGCTGCAGCTCTTTCCGTTTTTTGGATGACAAAAGCAGCCCTGCCTGTTTCAACTTCCCAGGCTATTGTAGGAGCAATAATTGGTTGGAATTTTTTTTCCGGATCAGTTATTGATATGAAAGCCTTAACAAAAATTCTTGGGACCTGGGTTTTTTCACCAATATTATCTGCAGTAGTTGCAATAATTCTCTATTTTATAATTTCGTTTATTTTAAAGCACTGGAAGGTTCATTTAATACGTTTAGATGGAATGACCAGAATTGCTCTCCTTGCTGCAGGAGCATTTGGGTCCTACAGTTTAGGAGCTAATAATATAGCTAATGTAATGGGTGTTTTTGTAGAAAGTGCAGCCGGAATGTTTACAGATATCTCTTTAGGTGGATTATTTACTCTCAATGGTGTGCAGCAGCTGTTTTTAATTGGGGGCATTGCTATAGCTGTTGGAGTATTTACCTATTCCAAAAGGGTTATGATGACAGTTGGATCTGGAATATACGAATTAACCCCTATTACTGCATTTATAGTTGTACTTTCAAGTTCTATTGTTTTATTTCTGTTTGCGTCAAAGGGATTACAGAACCTTCTTATTTCAAATAATCTTCCATCTTTTCCATTAGTACCGGTTTCCAGTTCTCAATCTATTGTTGGTGCTGTTATAGGAATTGGTATAGCAAAGGGTGGTAAAAATTTAAATTTAAAAGTTTTAGGTAGAATAAGTGCTGGATGGATAGCTACTCCTGTAATTGCTGCCGCAGTTGCATTTATTACATTGTTTATTGTTCAAAATGTTTTTAGTCAGGTAGTTTATTAAAATATATTTATATAAGGAAGGAGAAAATATGGGAAAATTAGAAGTAGGTGCAATTTCAGATCCTCGTTTTGAGTTTAGGACATTTGGTAGAGAATTCGATGAAGCTTCATTCAGAATGGGCAGATTATCAGGATTTGTTCCCGAAAAACTATGGGAACGACAATCTGAAGAAATTTATATTGTTTCTGCGACAAATGATAAAAATAATACAAAAATTCGTAATGGGAAAATGGACATTAAAACATTTGTTACAGAAAAGGATGGACTCGAACAATGGAATCCTCTTATGAAGGGAGAATTCCCAATTTCAAAAGATGTTCTTGAAAAAGAAGTTTTTCCTGCTTTTGCTGTAGATATGCCTGCTCTTACAAAGGATACCTACACATTAGATGAATTTTTAGTAATGGTAAGAGCTAACAGTTCTTTAAAAGCAGTAAGAGTTGAGAAACAGCGTTATGGTTATATGGTTAATGACACTATTTGTGAAGTAGGTAATGTTTGGATCAATGGTGCTAAACTGGTAACAATAAATTCTGAATCAACTGTGCTGGCAGACATTCTTAAGACAATGAAAGATGTTGGTATTGATGGGTTTGAAAATATTAATTACCTGCAGGCTGTAAAACGTGTTATTGGAATGATTGATAAACCTTTTGCTAATTAAACAACCCTAAAATGTAGGGGCAATTATATCTGTAAGGGCAGCCACACAGGGAACCTAACGGTTTCCTGGGGACTGCCCCTACGTTTGTTTTCGTGTCCTACAAAAAAATCAATCCCAATCTGTATACAATAAAAGACATTACCCAGGCAACAGACATGGTGTAGACAATAAATAATCTTGTCCATTTCCATGCTCCGGCTTCTTTGTGAAACATAGCTGTAGCAGCAAAACATGGCAGGTAAAGCAGCACAAATACCATTAACGAAAGTGCTGTTGCTCTGGAATAACCGGACTCTTCTCTAAGTCTTGTAGCCAGCTTTGGAGATTCTTCATTCTCTTCACCCAGAGCAAATATTGTACTCATAGTAGATACAACAATCTCTTTTGCTGCCAGACCTGCAGTCAGGGAGATACCAATTTTCCAGTCGAATCCTAATGGTCTTATTACAGGTTCTATTATTTTTCCAAATCTTCCTGCAACAGAATATTCAAGTTGTTCTGCAGCAGCCATATTTTTTAATTCGTCTATTGAATCTGCATTTGTCGTTATACTAATCTGATCATTGTATTTTTCTTCTATTTTACTACTTACAGGAAAGTTACTTGCAAACCAGATAATTACCGAGGCAACAAGAATAATTGTTCCTGCCTTTTTTAGATACATTTTTACTTTAAATATCATTTGGTAGAGCAGGGATTTATATCCAGGTAATCTGTATGGAGGAAGTTCCATTACAAAAGGCTCAGATTGACCAGGGAATGCTGCTTTTTTTAAAATAAAAGCAGATATTAAAGCCAGAAAAATTCCAAAAAGGTAGATTCCAAAAAGAATATTTCCTGCTGCAGCAGGAGCAAAAAAAGCAGACAGGAGAAGAATATAAACAGGTAGTTTTGCCCCGCAGCTCATAAATGGAATTATAAGCATTGTTACTATTCTGTCTCCTCTGTTTTTAAGAGTTCGGGTAGCCATAATTGCAGGTACTGAACAGCCAAATCCTGTTAGCATTGGGATAAATGATTTTCCATGAAGGCCAACCTTATGCATTACTTTATCAATAACAAAGGCTGCTCTGGCCATATAACCAGTCCCTTCCAGGAGTGAAATAAAGAAGAAGAGAAGAAGAATATTGGGTAGAAAAATTAATACTCCACCTACACCTGCAATTATACCATCCACCAGTAATGATTGAAATAAACCCTCGGGGAGTATAATAGTCAGACCATTGGAAATTAGCTGGAAAAAAGAATCCATCCAACCCATAGGAACTTCACCCAGAGTAAATGTAAATTGAAACATACCCCACATAATTGCAAAAAATATTGGTAAACCAAGTACTCTGTTAAGAAGTATATTATCTATATAATCTGTCATTGTTTTTTTGTGGTTATCCGGAATTTTTACAGTTTCTTTAAGTGCTCCTCTAATAAAAGAATGCCTGTCTTCAATAATTGCAGATTCAGGATCTCCAGTATGGTGTTTTTTATATTTTTCATTTAAATCTAGAATTAAATTAACAACTTTCAAATAAACACTTCTTTTTTTTACAGTTTCGTAAACCAACTGATCATTTTCCAGTAGTTTTGTAGCCAGCCATTTACTGTTATATTTTTCTGAAAGATCATCATTTTCAAGAATATTACTAATTTGATTTATACGTTCTTCAATATCCCTGCTAAAAATCATTTTGTTTTTAGATATAGTAATTTCACCCTCAAAAACACTAATTACATGATCCAGAAGGGGTTCTATTCCCTGATTTTTAGATGCCGATGTAGGTATAACATGGGAACCCAAAAGAGCTTCAAGTTGGGGTATGTTTACCTTTATTCCCTGTTTTTCCACCTCATCCCACATGTTAAGAGCAACAAGCATATCAACTTCAAGCTCCATAACCTGAGTTGTAAGGTATAGATTCCTTTCCAGGTTTGAACCTGCTATTACATCAATAACAACATCCGGTTTTTCTTCTATAATATAATCTCTGGCAACAACCTCTTCCGGAGAGAATGGTGTAAGGGAGTATGTTCCTGGTAAATCAATAATATTTATTTTATAGCCTTTATAATTTACAGAGCCTTCTGTTTTTTCAACTGTGACACCTGTAAAATTACCAACTTTCTGATGGGCACCAACAATTGCATTAAACAGAGATGTTTTTCCACTGTTTGGATTTCCTAAAAGAGCAACGGTAATTGTTTTTGTATTTCGAATTATTTTTTCTTTTTTTGGAATTGGTGAATATAAATTTTTATGCTCACGCATTGGGATACCATCACCTGTATAACCTGTTTTTTCTACTCTAATTTGTTTAGCTTCTTCAAGCCTAAGAGAAAGATCAAAACCTTTTACCCTTATAACTATTGGGTCTCCCAGTGGAGCCAGCCTCATAATTTTAAACTTTGTACCTTTAAACAGACCTACATCGAGAAGTCGTCTTCTTATTTCCCCTGTAGCTTTTACAGAGTGGATTGAACCTTTATCTCCAATATTTAGATCTGATAAAAAAAGCGGCATATTAAAAACCCCCATAAGGCTTGTTATAGATATTTACTTAGGCAAGCCTAACTGTAATCTAATGGAGGAAGTTTAAAAAATCAATAGGAGAGAGCCTAAATTGTAAATTTATATATAAGATATTTTGGAGGTAATATTATTGGTTTAATCAGGGGAAAAAATAAGATAAGATAAATCTGGGACTATTTAAAAAAATAGTCCCATATTAAGGTAAAAAACTAATTTAGCCTTCTGTGATACATTCTACAGGGCAAACTTCAACACATGCAGCACAATCTGTACATAAATCAGGGTCAATAAATCTTACATCATCCTTTTCGCTAATTGCTTCTACAGGACATTCCGGATCACATGCAGCACAGTTAATACATTCTTCCGCATCAATAATATAAGCCATTTAGGGTTCCTCCGTATTTTTGCGAACAATATAACAGGCTGGAGGGAAAAATGCAAATGGGGTTTGGGTGTTTTTAAGAAAAAAATAGAATCTGCACTAAATTTGTTCAATAGGGGATAAATTATCTTAGGAGTCTTTCTGATAAAAGGGATTTTACATCTCTTCTGGCATCTAAAATACAATGAATATAGATGTCCTCGTTCAAAATTTGGTAAATAATTCTGTATGGGGCTGTATGGACTTCTCTGTATTCGTTTATATCTATTCTTTCCAGCTCTGGAGGAATATTTCCTATTTCCGGATAGTTTTTAAGTTTGTAGATTGTTTTTTTTATTTC
>DAOVSY010000598.1 GCA_030633365.1 Spirochaetaceae bacterium
AAGAAGATGTACTTTAACAAAATTCCCTTATGGAATTATTTATCAAATTGATAATTATATACAAATAGTTGCTTTTATGAATTTAAAAAGAAAACCTGATTATTGGAAGAAAATAGTAAAACAGGAAGGGTTTCAATTAGACTTACTGTGGGGGGGGGAATAAATGGCTCATTGTATTGCAGCAGATGGAGAACAGCTTCTAGATAAAGAGATAAAAGTCCTGGATAAGGGTTTTATACGATTGGTTGATTATTTGGGAGATGATTCGAGAATTGTGCAGTCTGCCAGGGTTTCCTATGGTGAAGGGACGAAGAGTTACAGAGAGGATAAGGGTTTGATCGACTATCTCTTGCGGAACGACCATACTTCCCCTTTTGAACAGGTCAGTTTTACCTTTCATATAAAGATGCCAATTGTTGTCGCCCGGCAGTGGATTAGGCACAGAACTGCAAAGGTAAATGAAATTTCCGGCCGATACTCTGTTATGAAGAGTGAGTTCTATGTTCCTGCTGCAGAAGATATTGCCCTGCAAAGTGAAGATAATAAACAAGGTCGCCAGAATGAACCAGTTTCTGCGGAACTTGCAAAAGAGATTCAGGATATAATTTCTGCTGAACAGGCACGAGTTTATGAAACATACACTAAACTGCTGGACATGGGTCTTGCCCGGGAAATTGCCAGAATTAACCTTCCTTTAAGTCTTTATACAGAATGGTACTGGACTATGGACCTTCATAATCTTTTCCATTTCCTACGATTAAGAATGGATGCTCATGCTCAGAAGGAAATACGGGTATATGCTGATGCAATATTTGAGATTGTGAAAAAAATAACTCCTATGGCTGCAGAGGCTTTTGAAAAACATCTGCTGACAGGGGTTGCTCTGTCCGGTTCTGAGCTGGAAGCAGTTAGAGTTATGACCAGCGGAAAGGAATGCCCTCTGAAAGGTAGAGCAAAAGAGATTCTTTTTGCAAAGCTGGGTGTGGATGGTCGTCAATAATTCTGGAGAGCAACATGAATACATACGAAATACGCAAAAGTACAAGAACTTTTCAGGACAAGCCATTAAATTCTGCAAATTTAGACCAAATATCGTCTTTTCTTAATGATTCAAAAAATTGTATAGGTCCATTTGGTAATGGATTTAAGTTTGATCTGCTTATTGAAAAGAAGATACAGGAAGAGCAAAAGATTGGAACCTATGGTTTTATTAAAAATGCCCAGGGATTTATACTTGGAAGCAGTAATACTGATATAAAGAGTCTATTTGATTATGCGTTTGTATTTGAAAATATCGTCCTCTACCTGACTCAATTAAATATTGGTACATGCTGGCTGGCAGGAAGATTTAGAAAACATCACGCTATAAGTCATCTTCCTCTGGAAGAAGGCTGGATTATTCCGGCAATTACACCATTTGGTTATATCTCAGAAAAACCCCGATTAAAAGAACGCCTGGCAAGGAATATTCTTAAGGCTAATAATAGATTTCCTGAAAACAAGCTCTTTTTTTATCAGACTTTTGAAACGGCTCTGGATGGACTGGCAAAAGAATTTAAGCTGGCACTCCATTATCTTAGAATTGCACCCTCTGCAAAAAACAAACAACCCTGGAGACTACTCTTTAATAAGGATTTTACGAAAGTTCATTTTTTTATTCTAAGTTCTCTGGCAGATAACGAACTCTACATGTGTGAACCGGAATATCTGGATATCGGGGTTGCATATAATCATTTTAAAGC
>DAOVSY010000398.1 GCA_030633365.1 Spirochaetaceae bacterium
CCATATCAGAAACAAGGACTTCATCTTTACCAGCCTGTTTTTTATTTTCAAGAACCTCTATAATTGTATGAAAAGAACTATTATCTATCCTGTCCCATACTTCAGAATAAAAGGCAGTAAGATTATTTTCATCCAGCTTCACAAATACATCTCTTGCACTGGAATAAAATCTATATTCCAGCCAGGATAAATTTTCACTATTATTATACTCAATTATAGATTTAACAGTTTCAAGTTTACCCTCAGTTTCCTGGGTATATATAATTGTTTCTTTTTCTGGAATCCCGGGATTTGTTAGATTAACCTGTCCAAACATACTTAGAGGAACCATAATAAAAAGTAAAAATAATACTGTTCTTCTTATTTTAATATGCATTTGTATAATATTACCATTTGTTTTTAACATTACTCCTGCCTTCTATAATACACTTAGATTTCTTTAAGTTATTTTAGTTAGCAGCTATTCATTTTCAATATACAGAAAATGAAAAATTATAACAGTTTGTTATTTACATTAATTTATTCCCTATGCATCCCCTGCCATACATCTGTTCTCCAGATGCTGTAATCCATTTCATATTTGTATGAAGAATTACACTCAAGGCCAATATCCAGACGAATTAATCCAATTTCTTCGGAAAAATCAATGTCCTTTCCATGGGGAGCAAAATATTCAAAGCTGTAATCTTTATCCTGATATCTAATAGATACCTCAGCTCTGCCTCCATGCCGGGGAGTATTTGTCTCTACAATTTTCACAGACAATTCCATATATACTTTCTGCCCATCTCTATCTATAAAATCTACAGAATGCTTAATCTTATTTTGTTCTCCTGAACCAATATTAATTTGTATAGACTTCCTTAGAAGCTGCTTTATATCATACAATCGATCATTAAAATGACGGGTTTTATCTTCCAGAACTATTCTGTCTCCTGGAATAAGTTCAAAATGCTCCTCCCAGTCATGAAAAGTTACCTCCGGAAGAGCGAGTACTCCAAAGTTGTCTGTCAGATGAACTCGAATGGTATGTTTCCCTGGAGGAACTTCCATTTCTAATGGGACAGTGGAATCTCCAGTGGTATATCCAACAAATTTTTCATCTATAAAAACCCTTGCATCTATAATGTAGGAAAAGAGTTCTATACTACCAGGTTCCTGTTGTTCCAAAGCAAGAATTGTTCTTTCGCCGGTTGTTTTCTGCAGAGAGAAATCTGAACCTGTCATATGTTTTAAGAGCTTCTCCGATAAAGCGTGTACTGTATTTTCCTGATATCCGCGTTCAGAGAAGGTACGGCTGCTTCCGGTTTCCACATCAATAAGGGAAATATTTATAAATATATCCTGACCTAGAAAAACATAACTTCCTTTAAGTATAAATGAGGCTTTTAAAAGCTTTCCAGCTTCAATGGCTTCTGATTCATCAATAAGCCCTGAAAATTGAAGCTGTTGTTCTTTTAGAACCGTTTCTAAAATATCTCTTTCAACTATCATAAGGGCATCAGACCCGGAAAGATCTTCACTAATAATATAGGCAATAATTCCCTTAAGATAATCCTGATTGGGATTTCCATTCATATTTTCAAAAGGGAGTACTGCCAGAGAAACAGGAGTCTGTTGTGAAAACACAGCTAATGGGAAAAAAAGATAGAGAATGATTATTATTAGACTAATGGTTTTGAAAGAAATTAGTGATTTATTTTGATTTCGTTTCATGAATCTTATTATATAATAGATTTCCTTTTTTGTCTGAACCTTCTTTGTTTCACGTTTTTAAGCCTATAAACGTGAAATATTATCATATACAACTACTTTTTCACGGTTTTGGTATCAAAACAGTGAAAATAATAATATAAAAAACAACTCCCTTTTTTATTAAATTGACAGTCCCTTGTCCTTTAAGGTAAAATCGGCGCAATTCCAATCTGTACTATTTTGAGGTCAAAGTAATGGTAAATCTCTCCAATATAAAAGTAACCTATGGCAATAGAATACTCTTCAAAAATTCAGGATTTTTAATCCGACCTGGAGATAAAATTGGTCTTGTAGGACCAAACGGTTCTGGTAAAACAACTGTTTTTCGTCTTATTGCCAGTGAGGAAAGCCCGGATGAAGGATCTGTAACAGTTGACCCAGGAATAGTTGTTGGCTACTTTTCACAGGAAGTGGGAGAGATGAACGGACATTCTGTTTTAAATGAAGTTCTTGCAGGGGCTGGTCGTGTTTTTAAAGCCAGTTTAGAAATGGCAGATATGGAACATCTAATGTCCGACCAGGAAGAAATGTCTAAAATGAATGATTCTGATATGGAAATCTTTATGAACCAGTATGGTGAAATACAATCAGAGTTTCAGAACCTGGGTGGATATGAACTGGAAGATAATGCTAAAGCAATACTGGATGGACTTGGTATCCCTGAGGAAAGACAAAATCAGCCTGTAGAAACATTCAGTGGTGGCTGGAAAATGAGAATTGCTTTGGCACGTATCCTGGTACTTAATCCTAATGTACTCCTTATTGATGAACCAACAAACCATTTGGATATTGAAACTATTATCTGGCTGGAAGAGTGGCTAAAATCTTTCAAAGGTGCAGTAATGATGACCAGTCATGATAGAGATTTTATGACACGGATATGCAATAGAACTATAGAAGTAGCAGGAGAAAATATAGTCACATACAGTGGAGACTATGACTTTTATCTGCAGGAAAGTAAAATTCGAAGAGAACAATTAATTGCAGGTCAACGCAGACAGCAGGCTATGCTTGCAAAAGAAGAAGAGTTTATTGCAAGATTTGCAGCCAGAGCTTCCCATGCTGCCCAGGTTCAATCCCGGGTAAAAATGCTGGAAAAAGTGGAAAGGATTATAGTCCCGCCGGATCCAAAAAAAATAAGATTGAAGTTGAATCCAATAACAAGAGGTGGTGATATAGTCGTTACCCTGAAAAAAATAGCTAAAGAATGGCCCCTGGATGATGGCACAACTCATCCTGTTTTTAGTGGTATAAGTGGAATAATTGAGAGGGGAAATAAAATTGCTTTAACAGGTATAAATGGAGCAGGTAAATCAACATTGTTAAAAGTAATTGCAGAACAAACAGAAGCAAGCACTGGAACCAGTTCTCTTGGCGCAAGTATTAATTTGGGCTACTTTAGTCAATACTCATCTGACCTGCTTAATATAAATAATAGTATCTACGATGAAGTAGCTGCAAGACTTCCAAATGAAACCATTGGATATATAAA
>DAOVSY010000349.1 GCA_030633365.1 Spirochaetaceae bacterium
TAAAAATATTGTTCCGTCATTTGCAAGTTCAAATCTTCCTATTCTTTTGGACACAGCACTGGTAAAAGCCCCTTTTTCATGGCCAAAAAGTTCACTTTCTATAATAGTTTCAGGGAGTGCTGCACAATTAACTTTTATAAAGGGCTTATTATGTCTGAGGCTGTTCCGTTGAATTGCATGAGCTATAAGTTCTTTTCCTGTACCGCTTTCTCCTCTAATAAGAACTGTGGCATCACTGGCGGCAACTTGTTTTATAAGGTCATATACTTCCATCATTGATGTAGAAGTTCCAATAATATCTACAGGTTTAAACTTGTGATTATTGGAAAGTTGCTTTTCCTGTTCTTCCTGAACCTTTCTACGGATTTTTACAGCACCTGCTATCATAGATCCAATAATTGAGAGTAATTTCATATCTTCATCCAGGTCTATTGGTGTTTCTTTGGAAAATATGCCTTGTTCCTCCCCATAATGTTTATCTGCACTCAGAGCACCTATGGTTTTATTTTCTATCTTAATGGGCACACAGATATATGCTAAATTATTGTCGATATTTTTCTTTCTTGTCTGGGTTTTATCAAGAAATTCAGAACTGGTTGTTATATTTGGAATCATCACAGGTTCTCCTGTCTCTATTACTCTACCAATTACTCCTTCACCTAAAAGATATTCACCCTTTTCCTGTTCTCTGCTTGTCATCCCATGGGCAGCTTCTATCTGTATTTTTTCTGATTGTCTGTTAAAAAGGGTTACAGTGCTCCTTACAAGTCCCATTCTGTCAGAGAGGGCTTTTAAAACTGGTTGAATTATCTGATCCAGATCCAGGCTTCTGTCCAGAGTCTGGCTGACATCATAGAGAAGATTTAGTTCTTCTATTTTTCTGCGATAATGTAGTTTACTTTGAGTTTCTATCATCTTAGCTACTATCCTACATTAATGTAGGGTTAGGATCAAGGTTGGGGCACGAAGCAATCTGCCCGTACTTGATCGAAATAATTACTTCATATAAATTAAAATGATATGAGAGGAAAAATTGAAATATATTTATACACAAACATTTAAAGATATTGATTCAGGAAGCCTTGGGCTTGCCGGGGGTAAGGGTGCCAATCTTGGCGAGATGATAAAAGCTGGTTTTCCTGTCCCTCCAGGATTTATTATAAACACAAGTGCTTATAATGATTTTATAAATAGTTATTCGGATATGGAAGAACACTATAATAATCTTGAAAAATTAAAATTAGATGAACTTGATGAAGTTCGAAAAGTTGGAAGCATAATTAGAGAAACCCTGGAAAAAATTGATATACCCGAAAAATTAGAAAATGAACTGAGTGAAAGATTAACGGAATTTGGTGAAGATAATTTTTTTGCTGTCAGGTCCAGTGCAACAGCAGAGGATCTTCCCGGAGCATCTTTTGCAGGGCAGCAGGATACCTTTCTAAATATTAAGGGTTTGGAAAATATTTTAATAAATATAAGAAAGTGTTGGGTTTCACTTTTTACAGACAGAGCAATTTTATACAGAATAGAAAAGGGGTTTTCCCATAGGGATGTGAAGTTGTCTGCAGTTATTCAGCAGATGGTTTTTCCAGATAGTTCAGGGATTATGTTTACTGCAGACCCTCTTTCCGGTCATAGAAATAGAATCTCCATTGATGCCGGTTTTGGACTGGGTGAAGCACTTGTTTCGGGACTGATTACTCCTGATCTATATAAAGTGAATAAAAGTGATTTTTCTATAATAAAAAAAGATATCAATGAAAAAAAACTCAGGATTATATCAGTTTCTGAGGGTGGTACTAAAACAGAGATTTTAACCAAAAATCAAAGCACAGTCCAGACTTTGACGGATGAGCAGATTACCAGGCTTGCAAAAATGGGGAAAAAAATTGAAGACCATTATGGATCTCCCCAGGATATTGAATGGTGTTTTGAAAAGGATGAACTTTTTATAGTCCAGTCCAGGCCAATTACATCCTTATTCCCTGTACCAAAAATGGTAAATAAAGATGAAAGCCTTCATGTTTACTTTAGTTTTGGTCATTTTCAGGTAATGACAGAGCCACTTCCGCCTATGTCTCATTCTATTATAAAACTTTTTTTGCCTCCTGGTAAAAATGGATATGAAGGAGAGTATAATCCTTATATTCTTTCTGCAGGAGGAAGACTTTATTTTGATCTTTCTCCTGTTCTTTTTCGAAGAATAGGTAGGAAAATTATTCCAAAAATGTTGCAGTCTATTGATCCTCTTATGGCCGGTGCTGTTCTGGAGATAGTTGAAAGAGATGAGTTCTTAAATGGTGCAGGGGTTTCAAAGTATAAATCCGGCTTAAAAACACCTGTAAAATGGCTGTTGCCTATTTTTCTAAAAGGTTTAAAAGTTACACTTTGGAAAGATTCTTCAGGCAGGACAGAAGAAATATTTGATTATCTTAGTAATCAAATTAATAAAATAAAGCACAATCTTGAAACTATACCCAATGGCATGGACCGATTACTTGTCGGAAGAGTTGCTGTAGAGAATATTCTTAATACACTGATAATAGTATTTCCCCATATAATTCCCGCTTTAATATCAATAAAAAAAATACATAAAATGTTTCCAGGGGAGATAATGGCAGAAGAAATTATTGCTCTCCAACGTGGATTAAAGGGAAATGTTACAACAGAAATGGATCTTAAAACAGGTGATCTGGCAGATATTATAAAAGAATCTCCAGGATTATTTGAAATTCTATCAGAATCATCAAATATTACAACGACACTTTTAGATCTGGAAAGTAAAAATGAGTATAAGATCTTTATTAGGGAATGGAAAAATTTCATGGAATTATACGGATTTAGAGGTATAGGTGAAATAGATATCAGCAGACCAAGATGGAAAGAAGATCCTTTCTCTATAATAAAAGTTATAATGGGCAGTATAAAAGATGATACCTCAGGGACTCATCGTACACATTACAATAATCTGGCAAAAGAAGCAGAAAATGCTGCTGAAAGACTTCTTGCATCTGTAAAAAATGGAATGTTTGGTAATTACAGAGTAAAAAAACTAAAACACCTTATTAAAGACTATAGAAATTCTTTACCACTCAGGGAGCATGGAAAATATTTTTTAATGAAATTATTCGGGATTATCAGAGAATTAATTATAGAGGAAGCAAAGATCCTGTTAGCTAATAATAGAATAGATGAATTAGATGATGTTTGGTTTTTCGATTATAACGAGTTAATAAATGTTATCTCCAATTCTTCAGAAGATTTAAAAACAAGAATACATATAAGAAAAAAAGAGATGGAGATATTCAGAAAAATGACTCCCCCCAGAGTGATAACAAGTGACGGTGAGATTCCTGTTGCAAAACATAAGGGAGAATTTCCTGAGGGTTCGTTGCCTGGGGCCGGAGTTTCCGCAGGAACTGTCGAAGGGGTTGCCAGAGTTTTAATGGACCCCCACTCTGAAGTTCTTAATCCTGGAGAAATACTTGTTGCTCCTTTTACAGATCCTGCATGGACTCCCTTGTTTATAAATGCTGCTGCAGTTGTAATTGAAGTAGGAGGACTCATGACCCATGGGTCTGTAATAGCAAGGGAATATGGTATTCCTGCTGTTGTTTCTATAGAGAACGCTACAAAATTAATTAAAACAGGGCAGAAAATAAGAGTTAACGGCGATCTGGGGTTTGTGGA
>DAOVSY010000219.1 GCA_030633365.1 Spirochaetaceae bacterium
ATATCTGAATTACTGCAGCTGTGCTGAGCATAAAGAAAGCTATAGTAGGCATCATATTTTATTATCTCCCAATTTTTGATAGTAAGTTAAAAAAAGGCCAAGTGTTAGTAAAATTAAACCAGTTAAAACTGTGTAATATCCAGGATCACTGACAATTTGAAGCCCGGTACTTAATTGTGTATCTGTACCTGTAATTGTGTATATATCAATTTTATCATTTACAGACACCCTTAGCAGTTTCTCTACTTTATTATCTACCCATTTTTCGAATATCACAGCCGAATTACCAGGGCTTGCGGGATCCGGAACAATATCTTTAAAGATCATTCCATAATCTCCTGCAGGTATCATTTGTCCAGGGTTAAGCTTGTAAATTGATTTATCAGGATCTGATATAAATAATACATTTTTAGCAGTATAGGATATTTGATAGATTTTTTTATTGCCGGCTTTTAGAGGTTTGTTAACCTCAATTGCAAAGGATTCTTTAATAATTTCTTCATTTTTTTCAAGCATAATAGTGGAGATCCAGTCTTTTGGTCTTCCATTTTCATATTTTAAAAATTCAAAATCCAACAGAGTTAATGTATAACCTCCGGTAAGATTTATTTTGTCACCTTCTTCCATTCTGACAAATGCTTCTGTTCTTCCCAGGAAAGTAATAAAACCTCCAATTATTAGAAGAAGAAGTCCAATATGCAAAATATCGGGGCCAAACCTTTTTTTTGCTTTTCTTTGGATTCTTACTTTTAACCTGTCATAAGTACAAACAGATAAGTTAATAAAAAACAAAAATGATGGTACCAAAAATGTAAAAGACTTAAAAAAAATGTTAAATCCAGTTGTTAAAATAAACCAGGATATAAATGAGTTATAAGTTTCTGTATAAAATACAATTTCTTTATTTTGTGGTATAAATGTAGATATAATTGATGTTATCGTAATAATTAACAGTAAAACTAAAGCAAGCTTTACAGAACGGAAGAATTTAAATATTGCCCTGAGCCAGCTGTTTGATGCTATATCACTCATGCTCTTTACTCCTTAGTTTGTACAAACAAAAATATCATTCTATAGAACCAATAAAATCTGAAATTAGTTCACCTGTCGGCATCTTAAAATCAGGATCAATAGAAGCAAGTTTTTTCCATGTTTCAACAGCTTCATTTTTTAAATTAAGGTCGTAAAACTGAACTATTCCTTTATTAAACAAAGACATAGTGTGAGTTGGATCAATTTGCTGTACTTTGTCAAATGAAGATATTGCATTTTCAGGTTTTCCAGCCCGTCTATACATTACTCCAAGATCAGAAAGAACATCCGGATTATCTGGTTCTAATTCAAGAGCCTGCAGATATGTTTCTATAGCTTCATCGTACCTGTTTGTATCAAAATAATAGTTCCCAAGATTAATCCAGGGTAATGTATCATGGGGATTTGTGTTAACTTTTTCTCTAAGAATATCTTCCTGTGATATATTAACCTGATTTTCGGGACTTTGTTTTTCTACAGTTTCTATACCTGCAGAGCTTTGTTTATTGGGTAGATCTGTAATACTCCCTATAATTCCATTAGCAGCATAGCCCATAATAAAACAGACCAGTCCAACAATTATTACCCTGTCTTTTGTAATTTCTTTTTTTTTCTGTTTTTTCATCAGTCAATATCCTTATTATGATGTAAGATAAGTAGAATTTATATTACTTTCTTAGTAATGTATGATATAAATTCCTGTAAATTAAGTCAAACGTTTTGTATAAATATTTCTCTTTTTATAACAATATTTATTTAAATATGTGATAATCTGAATAATATTATCAATATACAAGTGTAAAATTAGAGGAAATTAGATTAAATGAATCTTTTAAACCGGAACTTGTATATATTTTATTTTCTTTTGTAATAAATATTCCTTCCATTTGATCTTCAGATTCCAGCATCTCCATCCCCTTAATAAGACCTGCAGAAAATACAAGGGTGGACCAGGCATCTGCTTTAATACCGGAAGGTGTCACTATAGTTATACTTAATAACTCATTTTCAATGGGGTAACCGGAAAATGGATCAAGAATATGATGATATCTTTTCCCTTCCACTTCAAAATATCGTTCATAAATACCTGAGGTTACTACTGCAGATTCTTCTATTTCCAAAGTTCCAATGTAATTACCTCTGGAATCAGTTGGGTTCTGAATTCCAATTTTCCATGGAATTTCCCCTTTTTTTGATCCAAAAGTTAAAACATTCCCCCCCAGATTTATAATCCCTTTTGTAAATCCTTCTTTAATAAGAAAATCTCTTACAAGATCTGCTGCATAGCCTTTTGCAATACCTCCCAGATCAATTGCCATATTTTTATTTTCTAATAAAACACTTCGTACTGAATCATTCAGTTTTATATGTTGTGATCCAATTAAAGGTAAAATTGCTTTAATAAGATTATGTGCTGGTACCTGTTGCTTCTCAGTTCCTATACCCCATAGATTGACCAATGGACCAATGGTAATATCAAACTTGCTCTCAGCTACATTTGCATATTTGATACCTTCTTTAATTACAAAATATGTATCTTCAGATACCTCTACAGGATTAATAGCTGCATTTAAATTAATATTATAAAGTTCAGAATCTATTATTACAGGACTCATCCTGTTTTCCAGGTCATCAATTATAGCAAAAGCTTTATCAACATTAAAATCTTTGTTTTTTTCATAAAAAGTAATTGAACATATTGTTCCCAGAGCAAAGCCGGTTTCAGAATATGGTTCGATATTACCGGTATTACATGAAATTATTGTAATTGCAATTAATAAATAAATTATTAGTAATTTGGTGCTATTCATAATTAACAAACATTAACATAAAGGGAATATGCTGACAATCGCCGTCTCTTATCTTCAATTGTGTGAAGTGGAATGCGGGAGTATGAGGGACGGAGGATTAAAATTAATCTATAAATTAAAAGTACTTACCATTCATTATTTACAGGAACATATTATTTTAGTTATATAGATTTTAATTATTATATATGAGTTGTTTTATAATATTACAAAAATAATAATATTATTATTTTTGTAATATTAAATTGACATATACCTGTTTATTATAGTAAGGTATAATTATACTAAAGGAGGAAGTTATGAAAAAACTCACATTTATCGCAGTAATTATGATTATATTATTATTTACTGTATTTACAGGATGTACTAAAAAAATACCTGAAGGGGCTCTGGGCTCAATGACAACCAAGAGTGCTCCAAAACTTGACGGATTAGTGGATGATATATGGGCAGATGCACCAGCACTGGAAGTTGAAGTGTATGTACCGGAATATCCAGTATTTGATTCAAGTTATTATAAAAAATCATATCAAGTAAGCATGCAAAGTCTTCATACAGAAACTGATATATATTTTCTTTATCAGTGGACTGGAGACAAAGAAGAATCACAGGCCAGACAATCATGGTATTATAATGCGGATGAAAGTATGTGGATGCAGAAGCCAAAATATAAAACTGATGATTATTATGGACCCGAATACGAAGACAAATTTGCTGTCATTTGGGAAATCGGTGACTCTATAGAGGGTTTTGCAGAAAATGGATGTGCAATACTTTGTCATGGCGAAAAGAAAGCTACTAATGCTGCAGGAGAAACTGCAGATATATGGCATTGGAAATCTGACAGAACAGGTCCTGTAAATCAGATTGATGATAAATGGCTTGATTTTGTTGATGGAAACGGTAGAAAAACAGATGAAGGAACTGGTGCTTATTCTTCCAATTCCCAGGATCTTACAGACGCTGCCGGAAATACTGTCAAAGCTCCCAAATACTGGGTTCCAGGAGCAGAAAACTATCACTGGATAATGGATGGTGATTCTAATGCAAGAAAAATTGTTTCCATTGATACAGATGGAAATCTTGTTGATGAGGACGGTACAGTTCTGGTAAAAGATAATTTTAATGGTGATTCTAATATTCAGATTCCAAGTCTGTATGGAATTAAACCTGGAACAGGAAGCAGAGGTGATGTAAATGAATATCACAACTATGATACAGCAACTAATACATGGACTCTGGAAGTAAAGAGAGCCATTGATACAGGTAATGCTGATGATGTTAACTTCTCTGATCCAGAAAGAGAATACTATTTTTCAATAGCAGTTTTTGATGCTGCTGCAATTGCGCATGCAATACCTGGCGGGATGTCAGGAACAGCATATCCTTTAGTATTTAGATAATTACAAAAGTTTTATACTGTAAAAAAAGGTAGAGGTTTATAGCCTCTGCCTTTTTTTGTTTGTACATGCAATTTCAAATATTTCATTATTTTATTCATAATATTCTAACTTATATTGTTTATACTTTTATAGTATTGGTAAGAAATCCTGACACTGGGCAATTATCAGGAATGAAGTAGAGACTAATTATCCTCTAACAGCAAAAGTCCCCACAAAGGTAATAATAGAATAGTAAGTTATTTTATAAGTAATGGGAGGGAGACCAGTTGCAACCAGTCCAGGCAGAAAGTTTTACCCTGTATTAGACAGGGTAAAACCATAATAAAATATATTAGCGAGATAAATCTATACCTTCTTAATCCATAAATCATACAAAGGCAGAAGAACCAAAGCTCCAAAGGTAAGCCCCAGGGACATTCCACCTATAAGTACAAATATGCTGAAAAAGGGTGAAAGTTTTGCCAGGAACCAGAATACTACATCAAAAAAAACAGAACTAAAGGCAAAAATAGAAACTACATTTTTTATAATTAAAGGATATGAAGTAAAAGAAAGCAACAGTACCAGAAGAAAAACCAGTGGTGTAATTGCCAGAATATGAGTATGACTTACCCCAACAATCCGACTCCAGGATTTTCCTGAATTCTGCACAAGCAGCTTTTCAACATCTTCATAATTTTCTGTTACTACACCTGCAAGAGCTGTTGCCTCTGAATGGCAGGTACTGCAGGAAGCATCAGTAATTGTTTCAATTTCAGTATTCCAGGTACTTTTAGGAGTACCGTCCAGAACCCAATCCTTTACTACCTGATGCTCTTTATCGTTTTTAAAGTACTGCTTCATTGAACCGTCGATGGCTTTTTCAAATGTAGTTTTATTTCTTACACCGTAATATGTAAGTTTGATATCTTCCAAAGACAAACCCGGCTTTTCATCTACAAGATTGTAGGTTAAATAAATATTTGTAAACCCAAGCAGATAACCTAACCCGCAGAGTATTAAAAAGAGAGAGATAATTACTTTTGTTAATACCGGCATTGTCCTCAACCGAATTGTTTCTTTCCAGAACATAAATCCTCCTATGGATGCATAGCCGAGCAGGAACGAAGTCCCGACCAGGCTAAACCTTATCATTATAGTTAAGTATTAACTCTGAATTATA
>DAOVSY010000463.1 GCA_030633365.1 Spirochaetaceae bacterium
CAGATATTAAGAAGACACTGGACAGTGTTAAAAAAGAGATTGATCTGGCAATATCAGAGTAATTTAAATTATCATTTTGAGGGGCAGGAGAATTATTTCTGTCCCTGTTTCAATAATTAAAAGAGAGGTTTGTATGAGTAATGCATCTGTGCCACTATTTATTCAAAAACGAAGAAGAATGGGTCTTATTTTTATTTTACCTGCTGTTTTATACCTTCTTGTATTCCTTATAATTCCTATTGGAACGGCAATTGTTATTAGTATGACAAAATACTCAATCCTCTCCGCTCCTCAGGTTGTTGGGTTTAAAAATTATATCAGGATATTTTCAATGCCCACATTCTGGAACTCATTACAGGTAACAGGAACCTATATTGTAATGCGATTAACAGGAATTATTGTTCTTGCTTTTTTTATGGCACTTGCAATTAATCAAAACCTGCCAGGTGGTGATTTCTTTCAGGCTGTATATTTTATGCCCTATGTATTTCCACTTGCTGTAACATCAATAATCTGGAAACTTTTTTATCAGCCCTTTGGTCTTATAGAACAATTTACTACCAGCTTAGGTATGGAGCCAATTTTTTGGCTTACCTCTGCAAATACAGCACTTCTTGCTATAACGATAACTACAGTTTGGTCTGCAGCTGGTTACTATTCAATTATAATTCTTGCAGGACTTCAAACAATTCCCAGAGATGTTCTCGAAGCTGCAGAGATTGATGGTGCAGGAAGAATAAGTAGATTTATTCATATTATTATGCCTTATTTAAAACCAACTATTTTCTTTATTCTGGTTGTTGGAACTATTAATTCCATAAGAGGTTTCCCCCCATTCCTGATTATGACAGGTGGTGGACCTGGTAATGCTACCAGAGTTATTGGTTTGATGATTTATGAATATGGTTTTGTTCATCTTAAAATGGGAGTTGGTTCTGCAATGTCTGTAGTACTCCTTGTTATTATTCTTGGAATTACGCTTATCCAGAAAAAAGTGTTAAGTAAGGGAGGGGAAATCTAATGAATATTATTGAAAGTAATAAACTCTCCAAATATTTGAGTACTGGAGTTATACTGTTATTTGCAGCCATACTTGCCTTTATTTTTATTGTTCCAATGTTATATATTTTAACATCATCCTTAAAATCTGTAGAAAATATTTTTACTGTTCCAATGCAATGGATTCCTGATAAAATTCATTTGGAAAACTTTACAGAACCTTTAATTAAGAAAAATTTTGCACGTTACTTTATTAATAGTTCAATTATTGCAATTGTTGTTACCAGCGCTACCCTCTTTTTCAGTTCACTGGCAGGGTACAGTCTTGCTAAATTTGATTACAAAGGTAGAAATATGCTTTTCATTCTTATTTTGGTAACAATGATGGTTCCAATAGAAACAACCATTGTACCTCTGGCAATTGTAGTTAGAAAACTGGGAATGATGGATAATTACTATGGTCTTATCTTACCAGTATTATTAAGCCCATTTGCAATATTCTGGATGAGACAGTTTATCATAACTCTTCCGGATGCTTATGCAGAAGCTGGTAGAATAGACGGTCTTGGAGAGTTTGCAATATTCTGGCAGCTAATTTTTCCATTATGTAAACCTGCTGTTGGTGCTCTTGCAATCTTTACATTTATGGGAAACTGGAACAGCCTTATCTGGCCTATGATTGTTGCCACCAGTGACAATCTTAGAACCATACCTGTTGGCCTTGTAGCTTTTGAAGGTGAATTCTTTACACCATTCAATCAATTATTTGCAATGTCTGTACTTACTATTCTTCCTACATTTATATTTTTTATGTTCCTTAGAACTAAATTAATTAAAGGAATGGCCATGGTAGGAATAAAAGGTTAAAAAGGAGATTTATAATAATGTTTGACATAGCCATGATAGGGCATTTAACTAAAGATATAATTAGTGTAAATAACACTAAAACTGAAATACCGGGTGGTGCAGTATATTTTTCATCAATTGCTGCAGCCGTCAGTGGAGCTGATGTTCTTGTAAATACAAGAATTGCCGAAAAAGAAAGCAGTTATCTTTCTGAAATGACAGATGCTGGTGTTACAGTAAATAACCTTGGTTCCAAAAAAACAGTTTGTATGAATCTTAATTATTCAGATGATATGGAAACAAGAGAAATTTCTGTTTCTGATCTTGCAGATCCATTTCTTATGGAAGATGTAACTAATATTGATGCATCTATTTTTCATCTGGCTGGTCTTATTCGTGGAGATTTTCGGGATGAAATGATAAGTTACCTTTCTAAAAAAGGAGAGGTAGCACTTGATGTACAATCAGTTCTCCGTTGTGAAAAAGACTCTAAACTTTTTTTTGAAGACTGGGCGGATAAAAAGAAGTACCTGCCCTTTATAACTTATCTTAAAACTGATGCTGCAGAAGCTGAAATATTGACAGGAGTATCTGATAGATATAAAGCAGCAAAATTTCTTTATTCCTGGGGTGTAAGAGAGGTAATTATAACACACATGTCGGAATTACTTGTTTATAACGGAACTTTTAATAAATCCCCTTTTACAATGAGAAATATGACAGGAAGATCCGGTAGAGGAGATACATGTTTTGCTTCCTATCTTGCCTGGAGAAGAAACCATAGTGTAAATGATTCTACAAAATATGCGGCAGCATTAACCAGTATTAAGATGGAAAGCCCTGGTGCATTCAAAGGGACTATTCAGGATGTAAAAAACAGAATGGAAAAGTAGAGATGATAACTACACC
>DAOVSY010000204.1 GCA_030633365.1 Spirochaetaceae bacterium
ATGATCCGCAATGGCCGATCTCCAGTTTTTACCAAATAGTTTTGCCTGAAGACTGCTTGAGTTTGGAGTAGTAGTTATAAACAACCCTCCAGGCTTAAGGATTCTAAAAACCTCCTGAACATAGGCGGCAGGGTCAGTTAAATGTTCAATTAAGTGAGAAGAATGGACAACAGAAAACTGATTGTCAGCATACCCTGCAGCCTCAAGAGTACCATTAAAAATATCCTGTTTTCTTATATTTTTTCCATACTCAGCAGATGCAGGACATAATTCTACACCTCTGCCTTTCCAGCCAAGGGTCTCCATATTAGCTAATAACATTCCAGTAGCACACCCAATATCAAGGAACTCAGCACTTCCTTCCAGGAAAAAAGAACTTCTGCTGTTAAACTTAATATCGTCAAGAGTTTTTAGCATTAACCCAAAAAATGCTTTTTCATTTTCTATTTCATACTCAAAATATTTATCATCATACCTTAGAGAAAGATCTGTTTGCACTGGTTGAGGATATTGATATATCAAACCACAGTTATTGCATTTTGAGAATGTATAATCACCACAATCCCAATAAAGACGCTTCTCCGTACTCCCGCACAGGTTACAATTAATACTATTTTTCCGTTCATCTGCAGGAATACTGGAATAAGTTTTCAAAACTACTCTGCTACTTTAAGGGAGAACATTTTTATTCCCTCATTTCCGGCAAAATCTTTAACAGAAATCTCTATCATAATATCCCCGGGATTAAATTCAAAATTACCTATAAAAATTTCCCAGTCAGATAGATACATTTCATTATGAGATATTCCTTCCGACTCTTCCAGCAACATCTCTCCATTACGAACTTTCATGGATTCGAAATTAATATTTGCAAGATTCTCTCCATTCATAAAAAGAGAAATAGAATATGGTGCAAGGGGACAATAATAACCTGCATTTTCACTCATATCACGAATATCTGCACTTAAACTATAAACTCCGGATTTAATTACTTTTTCAGAACCCAGAACAATCTTTCCTGTCTGTGACTTTAAATAAACTTCTTTAATTACTGGTTTTTTATGATCCTCCAAAAGAGGCAAAGAAAGGAGGGGGTTTATATATTTTTCAAACTCTGTATCTATAACCTGAAGATGTAGCATAGCTCCAACAGCAGTGCCTGTAGTTCCTACTGTTCCAATTTTATCGGACATATCAACCTTATACTTATCAGTGTTTAAAGAGTTATTTTCAAGATGGCCATATAATGATCTTATTCCATTTTTATGCTGATATATTACATAAGCACCAAGTCCGGAGGGTAAATCCAAAGGGCTGGCTCCCTGATGTGAATAAAATACTAATTCTCCTGCATCTATAGATCTGACGTCCTGAATACCACCACCAATATCCAATCCTTTTACATACTCATCAATCTCACTTTCACCAAAGGTTGAAATAAGAACAACATTAGAAACAGGCCACTGAAACCCATAAAGACTAAATACAGATATAAATACTAGTATTGCAAATAACAACCTTCTAATCACAAAGACTCCAGTTCATAAGCAATTATTTTTTTATCAATTCCTAAAATAATCCTGTTAAGATCTTTTTTAAGCATTACTTCTTTACCTGATAATCTTTGATAAAAAAGTATATTCCCATCTGTTTCCGAAATCATCAGATAGGGGCTGATACTATCCAAACCCAATATATAAATTAACCTGGAATTACCATGAAAATATATATTTTGAAGCCTTCCACTCATAGGAATAGAATACTGTTTTTTATTTTTTAACTCAATAATAAGAAGTTCTTCCTTTGCCTCAACATAGGCATACAAACCGTCATCCGAAAATCCTGTTACAGCATGTCTTCGTAATTCAGTACTCATACTCCAGGCAGCTCCGGTCAGATCCTCATTTCCAGATTTATTCCACAGAGAAAGCAATTGAGGATCTATACCAGTAATAGTCACTAAGTGCTCACCATCTGTGGAAACAGATCCACCATAAACAACATTTATCCTACTGCTCTTTGTATCATAAGAAAATAAAACATTTCCTTCAGGCTCTAAAAGTTGAACTCTTCCATCAACAGTTCCAATAAAAACCAAAGAATCTGTGACAGAAACAGAACTAATAGAAGAACTAAATGTTTTACTCCAGACAATGCTGCCATCTTCTCTAATTTCACTCAATCCATTACTGTCATAAGAAACAATAAACCTTCTATTTGTTGAAAAAAATGGATACCCTGAAAGTTCAATTGTATTTAAAAACCGGCCTTCTTTATCTTTAATAACAAGCATTTCGTTTTGTCTGGAATAATTAATAAAACCATTGTCATCAATTGCAACGCCATATAGAAGGTTCTCAGAATATAGAACCTCTCCATTTTTATTAAGATAACCAAATTTTCCATTCAAACGAAAATCCACAAATCTATCTTTTACTTCGCCAGCACTTATTTTATCTGCCTCTAAATTTTCTACCCTAAGTGGAATAAAAGATATTTCAGGATCCAACTGTCGTCCAAAAATAAAAAAATAGCCAAAAAATATCAGAATAATAAAGGAGTTCTTTATTATTTTCAAATTATTAGTCTCCAGAAAAAAGGCATATTATTTTGCCTGAGTTATTTTTTTTTATGACCCGATTCATTTTTACGCTGGTCTGCATCCATTTTTGCTTTCCATATATCTATTTTCTTTTTTAATTCATCAATTGACCCGGTATCTCCAAGCATAGAGAGAAGACGTTTTAATGCAGCAAGATACTGTATTGCTTTCTTAAAATCGTCAATTCTAAATGTTGAAAGTTCATATTTTTCTCTATAACGTTTTGCAGAATCATTTAACAGATCTTTTACAAGAGAAAGATGTTTTGTTCTAATTTCATATCCCTCTACCCGGGGATCCATACCAGTAACAAATGTTTTTAAATTAATAAAATTTTTAGAAATAGTTCCAAATCTTCCTTCAATTTCTACAAATGACCATTTCCATCGACTATTATCACCATAACCTTCCTTAACAGAAGCTATAGAGAATCCAAGCTTCTTTATTAAATCAAGTCTCTGTCTGTCATTAAAATCAGTTATCATTTCAAGCTTGTCTTCATAATCAGAAAATGGAGAATCTATGTAATCAGTAACAACCAGTTCAAGATATATAATTGCCTGATAAATACGTTTACGGGCATCATTCAGCATATTTTCATTTTTAACACCCAAAAAAGTAATTGAAAGCTGATTCATTAAAAGATAATAAGAAACCATATTTAGGCTATCATCAGCTAATATTAAGCGATTATTGGAGGATTCATCAGGATTTTTATTAATTATACTCAGAATATTTTTTTCTTTTATCAGAATCTCTTCAACCTGGGTCTTATATTCTTTGATTCTCTCAGTATATTTGTTTCTGGCCGTACTGCTTATCTTACCCACCAAAACTCCTTTTAAAAGCGAAATTTTAATTTATTACATTTTATTTAACAGCATTGCTGCTATATTTTTCCAATAATTCTCTGGCATGATCAAGAGAAGCCATACCGGACACATCTCCTGATAACATTCTAGCTATTTCAGAAACTCTGTCTACCTCAGCTATATTCTGTACAGTGGTAAAAGTCCTTCCGCTTTCAACCTTCTTTTCCACCTTTATATGTCTATCGGCATGAACAGCTATGGAAGCAAGGTGTGTTATACAAAGAATTTGCCTATGCTTACCAATCCCTGCCAAATGATCACCTACAGACAAAGCTACTTCACCACCAATTCCAGTATCAATCTCATCAAAAATTAATGACAGGACACTGTCAGATTCAGCTAAAACAGATTTTATACTAAGCATTATCCTTGAAAGCTCTCCACCGGAAGCAATATTTTTTAATGGCTTAAGAGGCTCTCCTTCATTTGGTGATATTAAAAACTCAATCTTATCCAGACCTGTAGGCCCACAGGAAGGTTTTCCAGCATTATTTTCTTTTAAAGAAACTTGAATTTTAAAATTTGCCTTAGGCATACCCATAGGAACCAGATTTGATCTTATTTTATCTTCTAATTTTTTTCCAAATTCCACCCTTTTTTTTGAAATTTCACCAGCATCCTGAATTACCTGTTTTTCCAATACTAAAATAGACTCTTCCTGTTTAGTTCTATCCCCTTCAAGACTCTCCATTTCGAGTAGCTTTTTTTTTGCGGAAGCTCTGTATTCCAGAACCTCTGTTATGGAATTACCATATTTTTTTTGCAAAACATGAATAAGCTGAAGTCTGTCTTCACATGCTTCCAGTTTACCAGGAGTAAAATCAATAGTATCCCTAAATTGGCCCAGAGATTCAAAGACATCCTCTATTTCATAAAATGCATTCTCCAGTCTGGTAGATAAGGGCTTAAGTTTTTCAACAGTGGCAGACAAGCTTTCAACAGAAGATCTTGCTATTCGTAATACAGATAATGCTCCACTATTATTATCAGACAAAGAATTACGGGAAATATCAAGATACTCCATTATTTTATCATGCTGCATCAGCACAGTTCGTTCATTTATCAGAATATTTTCTTCATCAATTTCTAATTTTGCTTCATCAATTTCTTCTATACTGTTAAGAAGAAGTTCTCTTTCTGTAATTAAATCGTTTTCAGATTTTTTCATTGACTCCAGTACTGATTTCATTTCAGAAAGTTTTAAAAAATTACTTTTTAAGCCATTTACATCTTCTTCAACACCAGCATAGCGATCAAGAAGCTTTCTTTGGTTTTCTATATTCAGTAATGACTGATGAGCATGCTGACCATGCATATCAAAAATGTAAGAACTAAGCTCTTCCAAATCTTTTCTACTTGAAGGTACCGACTGAATAAAAACAGAACCCCTACCAGTTTGTCTAATAACTCTTCTTATTATTATTCTGCTGTCTTCCGGTTCAATTTCATGCTCTTCCAACCAGTTAAGAGCTTCACTACCTGAGGGTATTTTTATTACACAGGAAACCTGGGCTTCAGAACAACCTGTTCTAATTGAAGAAGAATCGGCTTTTGATCCAATAATCAATCCAAGAGCACCAATAACAATGGACTTTCCTGCCCCGGTTTCACCGGAAAGAATATTTAATCTGGAATCAAAATTTATAATAAGATTTTCTATAAGAGCATAATTATTTATTGAAAGTTCTTCAAGCATTAGCTCCTCCGGACCAGTTCAGCTTTGATCTCAGTATATCATAAAAATTTCTTTTATCAGAACGAATCAGTAGTGCTTTTGTTTGAGATCGCTCTACTATAATTCTGTCTCCTGCCATGAGGGGATATGCATCCTGGCCATCTACAGACAGAATAACATCTGTTCTCTGCCCCTCTTCTACTGTAATCTGTACAACTTCATTACCGGAAACGACAATTGGTCTGTTGGAAAGAGTGAAAGGGCAAATTGGATTTATTATTAAAGCTTCCATCTCCGGATCCAGAATAGGTCCACCAGCAGAAATACTATAAGCAGTTGATCCTGTAGGGGTAGCAACAATAACACCATCCGCTCTATATTTCCCAAGATTTGTCTCGTTTATCTGGAGATTTAATTTTATAATATTTGAAATACCATTGGAACTAATTACAGCATCATTCAAGCCTTTATGAAAAGCAACTCTCTCAC